>JANMDH010000105.1:0-17185 GCA_031376195.1 Gemmobacter sp.
GCGGCGACCGCGCCGTCGGCGGCGGGATCGGCCTGCGGCTGAGGCAACGCCTCGACCTTGGCGTCCTTGACCACCGTGGTCTTCGGGTTGGCGGTGGGGAAATAGCGGTCGGAGATCAGGCTCCACCCCAGCAGCAGCCCGATGGTCACTGGCAGCACCAATATCTCGGCAAAGAATGAAATGCGTGGCGAAAGACTGATGTTAAGCGGGACCAGAAAAAAACTCGTGATCATAAGCCATGCCAGTTGGTTACCAAGCGAGAAGATGACTGTTTCCATCAACAGGTCGGTAGCTCGGGGGCGAAGCCCTGCCACAGATCGCGAGCGCATCAGAATGATGATCCATCCCGCAAGCAGATAGCGCGCGAAGAATTCGAAGTTGTCTGGCGTGATCAGGCTGTTCATGTGGCGTCAACTTTCCCCGCCCAGCAATTCCGCCGCGATGGCTGCGATCACGGGCTTTGCCTCGGTCAGCGTCATGCCGGGGCGAAGGCGGGGGTCGTAGAGCATTTTCAGCATCAATTCGTCCTGGCGGGTCAGCAGGGCGAATTCTTCGTCATCGTTGAAGATCGAGGGGCGGGCCGAGGGGCTGTCGTTGGCAAGGCCAAGTCCTTGGGCGATTTCTTCGTGCATGCAGGACAGGCGCAGAAGATCGGGGTGTTCGGCGCGGATCACGGCGAAGGCCCGGGCATACGCCCCCGATTGCCCACCGGTGAGGGCATAGACGATGCAGTAATTGGTACGGGGCAGATCGGTCAGCCCGGCCACATCTGCTGCCCCAAGGCTGGGCAAACTGGCCCTGATCCTGGGGCCAAGCGCGCGGCGTTCATCTTCGTTGACGATCAGGATTTCAAAATTGGCGGCTGTGTCAACCAGTTGGATAGGGTGACCGGTGACCCGCGACAAGCGCATCAGATAGGACGCGATGCGCGCGCGGTCAGTTGCCTGACGTTCGGGCAGGACGGATGCGCCAAACACCAGCCCGACGCGAACGGGAACGGTCCAGCGGCGCAGGGTGCTGGCCGTCTGCTTGGGCACCAACCCACCCGGCGTGCGGGCGTATTCGTCAAACAGGGCCACCTGTTCAAAGTTACGCGCGAGCATCTGGGCATCAAAGGGTGTATCCACGCCGCCGCCATCGGTGCGCAACATGCTTTGGGCCAGAAGGTTCGCCTGAACCCGTGCGTAGTAGTCGCGCGCCGCCATGCTTGCGACCGACGGCGGGGGCGGTGTCGGTGTCACGGGGCGCGTCGGCAGGTCGGCGGCCGGGGGCAGGGCCGGGTCACAGGCCGCAAGCCCCAGGACGAGGCACGCCATCAGGAATGCCTTTGGCGAAACAGAAGACAGAAGTGACCGGCGAAAACCCATACCTGCCCGCTTACCCGGTCACGGCTGTGCCGGCGTTGAACCCGGTGGAGGTGCCCCGCGCCTTGGCCGCCGCCAATGTGTCGCGCAGGTCAGCCTCCATCTTTTTCAGTTCCACTTCGGCCGCCGCGCGTTTCGCCTTGCCGGCGTCCGCAATCGCCAGACTTTCGTTGATGGTCGCGATCAGGGTCGCGTTGGCCTTTTGCACAGCTTCGATATCGAACACGCCACGTTCCATTTCGGTGCGCACCACACGGTTGGTTTCCTGCAGGTTTTCGGCGTTCTTGGTCAGCAATTCATTGGTCAGATCATTTGCCGCGCGGATGGATTCCGCCGCCTCGCGTGAGCGTTGGATGGTCACGGCCTGCGCCAGTTGCGTTTCCCACAGCGGGACGGTGTTGACGAGGGTCGAATTGATCTTGGTGACAAGGGATTTGTCGTTTTCCTGCACCAGCCGGATTGACGGCAGGGACTGCATCGTCACCTGCCGCGTCAGTTTGAGGTCATGCACCCGGCGTTCCAGATCATCGCGGGCGGAGCGCAGATCGCGCAGTTCCTGCGCCTCCATCACCTGTTTGTCCTCAGCCGCGGCTTTCAGTTCGGCGTCGGCCTTGGGGATATCGGTGGCGTCGATATCTTTCAGCTTTGCCTCGCCCGCCGCGATGTAGAGGCCCAGCTCATCGTAGAATTTCAGGGTCTTGTCGTAGAGGATGTCGAGCGATTTGATATCTTTCAGCAGGGTGTGTTCATGGCCCAGAAGGTCGGTCGTGACCTTGTCGATCTGGCCCTGCACTTCCTCGAATCGCGCGACGAACTGGGCAAAGGGTGCTGCGCGGCCCAGCAGTTTTTCCCACCAGCTGCGGCTGCGGCGGACGTCGAGTTCGCTGACCGAAAAACCCCGGATCGTCGTGACGATGTCGCGCAGGCTGTCCCCGGCGGGCCCGACATCCTTGTTCTTCACGCCTGCCAGCATTTCCTGACTGATGACCTGCAGTTCGGATTGCGCGGCGGAGCCGAAGGAAATGATCGACTGGGTGTTTTTCATGTCCAGTTCGGCCATCCGTTTGCGGATCGCCTCTGCCTGCGGGGCGGGGGCGGCGTCGAGCGGCACGATTGCGGTGCCGGGTTCGGTCAGCACGGTGGCGGTGACTTTTTCGATGTCGGCCAGTCGGGTGGCGGCTTCGGCGCGGATGGCATCGGTCATGGATCAATCTCGCTTTTGTGGCCCGGTGCGGGCGGGTCTGAACTGGGCGGGGCTGCCCCTATCCTTCGCGTTGCAGGCGTTCGCGCAGAACCCCGATTTCGACATCAAGATCGCTGCGGTTGTTGGTCAGAAGGGCTTGGGTCCGGGCGGCGAAATGGGTTTCCAGATCGCCCAGAAGGGCAGTGAAATCGTCTTTCACTTTGGGGTCGCGGGTCCGGGCATAGAGATCGGCGAATTTCACGGCGGCATCGCGTGCGCCCATCATGTAGACGGACAGATACTTGCGCGCCGCGGTGAGATCGCCGGGGTCGCCTTCCACCGTGCGGAACATCGCGCGGGCGGCGAGGCTGAACTTTTCGACCCGCGCCTCGACACCCCGGTCGTTCGCGCGCAGAACCGCATCTTTCATGCCGGAAAGATAGGTTTCCGCCTCGGTCACGGCGCGGGCCACGCGGTCGGTCTGGAAGTCATCAATGCCTTCCATGCCCTTGTTTTTCAGCGGGTCTGGCCCAAAGGCGGCAAAATGCAGCAGCGCGCCAAAAATCGCAAAGCCGATGGAATGCAGGGTTTCAGCACCCGCCATCATCCCGCCCAAGCCCATGCCGACGCCTGTCAGAGCACTGCCGATGATCTTGCGTGGAAGCGCGGGGCGGCGGGCGACCTGGCGCGTGTCATAGGCGTCCTGGGCGCGGATGCCTTCCAGCGTCAACCAGACGGCAAGCGCCATCACCGCCGCCGCCGACAGCCCAAGGATCAGCCCGCCGGGCGATCCGCCGAAGGCGCGGATCACGAAAGGGACAGGGGTCAGGTAGTAGAACAGAACCTTGCCACCCAGGCCGGGTTGGCGCGGGGGGCTGGGGATCGCATCCGGATGGTCGCGTTGAACCGAACCATCGGGGCTGTGTCTGCCGCCAAAGCGTTCGGCCATCACGGCACCCCCAAAGTGGCGACGTAGATGACCAATCCCAGCAGCAGAAAGAAGGCGAGGCCCTGAAATTTGGTGCCGGACATCATCGCCCCCGTGTTTCGGGCGCTGCCCGGTTTCCATATTCGAAACTATAGGCGATGCGTGACACTTCTGCCAATGGGCACAAGGGGGAAATTCCGGGCATTTACCGTTTGGCCCGGGGCGCGCGTGGGGGGCGGGCGGTGGCAGGTGCGGACCTTGGACCTGGTGCTGTGGCAGAGGCGGGTCTGACAGGGCGCGGTGCAAGGGTGCGTTTGGGTTTCGCGGCGTCGGCTGGCGATGTTTTCTTGGGCGAGGCGGCTTTTTTGGGTGGCGCGGCGCGGGTCTGGCGTTCATCTGCCGTTGGCGCATCAAAACCCAATTGTTCGCGCAGCACTTTCGGGCGCACTTCTTCCACCGCGCCGGGTTCCAGTTCTCCAAGGCGGAAGGGGCCGTAACTGATGCGGATCAGGCGGTTCACCGTGACCCCGATTTCGTTCAGGGCGCGGCGGATTTCGCGGTTCTTGCCTTCGCGCAGGCCAACGGTAAGCCAGGCATTCGCCCCCTGATGCCGATCCAGCACGACGATCATCGGTTGAAAGCGTTCGCCATCGACTGTGATGCCCCGGCGCAGGGGTTCGAGATCAGGGTCGGTGGGGTTGCCCTTGATGCGCACGCGGTATTTGCGCAGCCATCCGGTGGAGGGCAGTTCAAGGCGGCGTTTCAGATCGCCGTCATTGGTCAGCAGCAGCAAGCCTTCGGAATTCAGATCGAGGCGGCCGACGGACATGACGCGCGGCATGTCGGGGGGCAGGCTTTCAAAGACCGTGGGGCGGCCCTTTTCATCGGACGCAGAGGTTACGAGGCCTTCGGGTTTGTAATAGAGCCACAGCCGGGCGGGTTCAGCGGCGGCAAGGGGGGCACCGCGCACGGTGATACGGTCGCGGGCGGTGACGTTCAGGGCGGGGCTGTCGATGACCTTGCCGTTCACGGCAACTTCGCCAAGCGCGATCATGCGTTCCGCCTCACGACGCGAGGCGACGCCGGCGCGGGACAGGACTTTGGCGATGCGGTCACCGGGCGGGGGGGTATCGGGGGCGTTCGTCATGGGGGCGGGTTCCTTCACGGAGGCGCTAGTGTTGACGGACAGGGTAGGCGAATGCGGGTGCGACGGCAAGCAGCGGCTTGTCAGCGGGGATCTGGCAGGGCATTTCTGGGCAATGAACGACTTTCGCAGTCATATGGGGCTGGCCTTGGAACAGGCGCGGGCGGCGGGTGCGCGTGGCGAGGTGCCCGTGGGGGCGGTGATTGTGTCACCGGCGGGGGCGGTGGTCGCGCAGGCGGGAAACCGGACGCGGGAACTGGCCGACCCGACGGCGCATGCGGAAGTGCTGGCGATCCGGGCGGCCTGCGCGGTGCTGGGGTCGGAACGTCTGACGGGGCATGATCTGTACGTGACGCTAGAACCCTGCGCGATGTGTGCGGCCGCGATTTCAGCGGCGCGGGTGGCGCGGCTGTATTACGGGGCGGCGGACCCGAAATCGGGCGGCGTGGCGCAGGGGGCGCGGATATTTAGCCACCCGCAATGCCATCATGCACCGGAGGTGTATGACGGGATCGCGGGGGCCGAGGCCGAGGCACTGTTGCGGGCGTTTTTTGCGGAGCGCCGAGGTTGAGGGTTCAGATCACGATCGGATCAAGCACCTCGGGTTCGATCACCTGAATTTCTGCGGACAGGCCCGCGCGCAGGGCGCTCGCGTCCTGGGCCAGCAGGGGAAAGGTTCGATAATGACAAGGGATCACAGTCTGAAAGCGGAAGTATTTCCGCGCTGCATAGGCCGCGCGCGCCATATCCATTGTGAAATGCCCACCTGCAGCCAAAATGCCGATATCGGGATTGTGCAATTCGCCCATCCAAGCCATGTCAGCCATGATGTCCGTGTCACCTGAAACATAGAGGGTATGCCCTTCGCCTGCGATCATGAACCCAGCCTCGGACCCTGCATAGATCGGCGCGCCGTCCGGGCCGCGGACGGAGGACGAATGGCTGGCGTTGACCATGGTGACTTTCGCCCCGCCAAGATCGACTGTGCCCCCTTTGTTGAAGCCGATGCCCGCAATGCCATCGCGCGTCTGATACCAGTTGATCAGGTCGTAGATGCCGACCAGCGGCACCGACAATTCCTTGGCAATGGCCAGCGCATCACCCGCGTGGTCGCCATGCCCATGGGTCAGCAGAACATGCGTCGCCCCGGCAAGGGCCTCATCCCGGCGGTCCATCGGGAACATCGGGTTGCCGGTCAGCCAGGGGTCGATCAACAGGACGGCCTGTTCGATTTCAATGCGAAAGCCGGAATGGCCGAGCCAGGTTATTTTCATCGAGGAGTCCCTTTTGCGGTTCTGGCCGGAACCTAAGGGCTGCGTGCGGCAAGGCAAGCCAGTCGTCGGGGGCGTGGCAAATTCGTGCTGCCGGGCCGCGTGGTCGGAACGGGTTGCACCGCGTTTCGGGCACGGGTAAACGGGGCCGAACCTGCAATCTGAGGTCTGATCCATGGCCATTGACGTTGATACTGCCCGCAAAGTGGCAAAACTTGCGCGCATCCGGGTGGATGAAGGCGATCTGCCTGCGCTGGCGGAAGAATTGTCGGGCATTGTGACCTTCATGGAGCAGTTGAACGAGGTGGACGTGTCGGGGGTGGAGCCGATGACAAGCGTGACGCCGATGCGCCTGAAACGTCGGGTGGATGTGGTGACGGACGGGGGCATTCAGGGGCAAATACTGGCGAATGCACCGGATGCGCGGGAAGGCTTTTTTGCAGTGCCGAAGGTGGTCGAATGAACGCGAATGAACTGACCATCGCGGCAGCACGGGATGCGCTGCGCAAGGGTGATCTGAGTGCGGTTGACCTGACGATGGCCTGCCTGACGGCGATTGATGCGGGCGATGCGCTGGGGGCGTTCGTTCACAAGACGCCGGAAATTGCCTTGGCACAGGCGCGGGCGGCGGATGCGCGGGGGCATTCGGATGGGCCTGCGATGAACGGCATCCCTTTGGGGATCAAGGATCTGTTCTGCACCAAAGGGGTGCCGTCACAGGCCGCGTCGAACATCCTGCGGGGATTCAGGCCGGAATACGAATCGACCGTGACGGAAAAGCTGTTCGCATCCGGTGCGGTGATGCTGGGCAAGTTGAACATGGACGAATTCGCGATGGGATCGTCGAACGAATCCTCGTGCTATGGTCCGGTTGTGAACCCGTGGCGCATTGATGACCGGGAACTGACGCCGGGCGGATCGTCGGGTGGATCGGCGAGTGCGGTTGCGGCCGATTTGTGCCTGGGGGCGACGGGCACGGATACGGGGGGGTCGATCCGCCAGCCTGCGGCATTCACGGGCATCGTGGGGATCAAGCCGACTTATGGCCGTGTCAGCCGCTGGGGGATCGTGGCGTTCGCGTCGAGCCTTGATCAGGCGGGGCCGATGACGAAAACTGTGCGGGATGCGGCGATCCTGCTGGGGGCGATGGCGGGGCACGACCCGAAAGACAGCACCAGCGCCGATCTGGCGGTGCCCGATTTCGAGGCGGCGTTGACCGGGGACATCCGGGGCAAGAAGATCGGCATCCCGCGCGAATACCGGATGGACGGAATGCCTGCCGAGATCGAGGCGCTGTGGAAGCGCGGCACGGAAATGATGCGGGATGCGGGGGCGCAGATCGTGGATATCAGCCTGCCGCATACGAAATACGCGCTGCCCACGTATTACGTCGTGGCCCCGGCGGAAGCGTCGAGCAACCTCGCCCGTTATGACGGGGTGCGGTACGGGCACCGCGCGAAACTGGCGCAGGGGGATGGCATCACGGAGATGTATGAAAAGACGCGGGCCGAAGGATTCGGGGCGGAAGTGCAGCGCCGGATCATGATTGGAACCTATGTGCTGTCTGCGGGGTTCTATGATGCCTACTATAACCGGGCACGGAAGGTGCGGGCGTTGATCAAGCAGGATTTCGAGGTGGTTTTTGCGGCGGGCGTGGATGCAATCCTGACACCGGCGACGCCGAGTGCGGCCTTTGGTCTTGGGGAGATGGCGCAGGTGACGCCGGTGGAAATGTATCTGAACGATGTGTTCACGGTGACGGTCAATCTGGCGGGTCTGCCGGGGATTGCGGTGCCGGTGGGGCTGGACGCGCAGGGTCTGCCCTTGGGCTTGCAGTTGATTGGGCGGCCGTGGGACGAGGCGGGGTTGCTAAATCACGCCTATGTGCTGGAAAGCGCGGCGGGTTTTGTGGCAAAGCCGAATAAATGGTGGTAGGGCCAGTGATGCCCAAACAGGGGAATCTGCAAATGCAGCTTCGTTTTCTTTGTCTTTTCGCCCTTGGCCTGTCGGCCTGTGCGCCGACCATCCCCCGTTCCAATCCGGGCGGGGTCGGGTTTCAGGATTATCCGACTTATCTGCGTCAGCGTGAAGCGGCGCTGAACAGCACCGCGGGTGCGCCCGTGGCTGCGGGTGGCTATGGCGCGCAACCGGGCGGATTTTCGGCGGACCGGATCGGATCGGCGATTGACGCGGCATCGGGCGGGGGCGCGGCACCGCCACCTGCGGACCAGTTGGGCGGGGGTGTGGGTGCTGTGATCGGGTCGAACAATTTCGGTCAGCCGCTGCCTGCGACGACACCGCCCCTGGCGGGGCAAAGCGGGGCGCTTGATCCGAACCGGGCGCGGGGCGATACACCGCTGGGGATCGCGTCGGAAAACGGCGAAGTGAACCCGAACAACACGGGCATTTCGGACGAACAGGAATTCAGCGCCGTGGCGTCGCGTGAGACGATTGCATCGGACGCGGAGCGTATCGCGCGCAATCGTGCGCAATACGAAGTGATTCAACCCGGTGCATTGCCCGAACGGGCGGGCAATGGCAGTGCTGGCCCGAATATTGTGAGCTTTGCGATGTCTACGACGCATGCGCCGGGTACGGCGGTGTATGCGCGGGGCGGGCTGAGCCTGTCGAACCCGCAAAAGGCCTGCGCGCGGTATGGATCACCGGATCTGGCGCAAGAGGCGTTTCTGGCAGCGGGCGGACCGGAGCGGGATCGCAAGGGGATCGACCCGGATGGCGACGGCTATGCCTGTTCGTGGGATCCGCGCCCGTTCCGGGCGAACTGATCTGATCCCGTTCGGTGATTTTCCATCTGCAAATTGCGGGCCGCGCCGGGGCGGGGTTCTGCCTTCACTGATCGTTCTGCACTATACGGCGATGCCGTCGGCCAAGGCTGCACGGCAGCGGCTGTGTGATCCACTGACGGACGTGTCGGCGCATTACCTGATTGATGAGGCAGGCCGCATCGAGTCGCTGGTGCCCGAAGAACTGCGCGCTTGGCATGCGGGGGCAGGGGCGTGGGGTGCCCTGCGGGACGTCAATTCGCATTCGATCGGGATCGAACTGGCCAATGACGGGCAAAGCCCGTTTGCCGCACGGCAGATGGTCGCTTTGGGGGGCTTGCTGGGCGATGTGCGCGCGCGCTGGGGCATCCCGGCGGAACGGGTGATCGGGCATTCCGACATGGCCCCGGGGCGCAAGGCCGACCCCGGCGCGCGGTTCGACTGGCGGGGCCTGGCGTTGGCGCGGCAGGCGGTCTGGCCCGATACGCGGTCTGCCGAGGCCGATCCGGATGCATTTCTGGCGGCAGCCTGTGCGTTTGGATATCCGCGTCTTGCGCCTGATCTGATCCTTGCGGCCTTTCGTCTGCGGTTCCGGCCCGGGGTGGCCGGGCCGCTGGACGGGGTCGATACCGGGATGGCGATTGATCTTGCCGCCCGCTTCCCGGTTGACGCAAGCGCGCGGGACGCGTAACGCAACCCTCGCGCGGATGGCTGGATGACCGCGTGCCGCCGCAAGGCGGTGCGAGGAAAGTCCGGACTCCATGAAGGAAGGGTGCCGGGTAATGCCCGGCGGGGGCAACCCCAGGGAAAGCGCCACAGAGAAGAGACTGCCATACATGTTATGGTAACGGTGAAACGGTGGGGTAAGAGCCCACCGCGGGACTGGCAACAGGACCGGCAAGGCAAGCCCCACCCGGAGCAATGCCGAATAGGGGCCTCACGCGGGCCGGTCGCGGGCGCAAGCCCCCGATACCGCCGCAGGGATCTTTCAGCCCCGGGGCCCGGGTTGGCAGCTAGATCCCGTCGGTAACGGCGGGGGCAGAGGAATGGTCATCCATGGGGCGCAAGCCTTGGGACAGAATCCGGCTTACAGGCCATCCGCGCAGTTTCTTCAATCGAATTGAGCCGCTGACGCGGCAAGCCTTTCGGGGCGTGCCGCATCACGCGGCCCACATGCTCCGCACGGGATATTTTTCCCAAGAAGAATATGCGGGGCCTTTTTCCGGCCCAAATAACCGCCCCGGAGGCCCGCGCGCTATTCGATGACCACAAAGGGCGTTTCGCGGTTGACTCTGACGCCTTGATCCGTAAAAGGCGGGCTTCAGGATTTTCTTGGGTGCCGCTTTTGTGTGCCCGACGTAGGAGACGACCACGATGGCAAAACCGGCGACGATCAAGATCCGGCTGAACTCGACAGCGGGGACGGGGCATTTTTACGTGACCTCGAAGAACGCGCGCACGATGACCGAAAAGATGGTCGTCAAGAAATACGATCCGGTCAAGCGCGAACATGTCGAATACAAGGAAGGCAAGATCAAGTAAGATCGGGCCAGACCAGCCGACTGGAAAGCCGCGCCTTGGGTGCGGCTTTTTGCATTTGGGGCCCTATGTTGTTGGCCAGCAAGGGGGCGAGGGGATGACAGACGTGTTCAGCCTGAGGGTGGCGGTGCCAGGTGATCTGGCGGCACTGGATGATTTGTTGGGGCGGAGTTATCCGCGCCTTCTGGCGGCGGATTATCCGGCGTCGGTTCGGGTGCTGGCGCTGCCGCTGATTACGAAGGCGCGTCCGCAACTGCTTAGCTCGGGGCGATATTTCGTGATGGAGGAGGCAGCGGGGGCCTTGCAGGGGGCGGGGGGCTATAGCCGGGCAGCACCCGGACCGGACAGTGCGGTGGCAGGTGGGCACGGACGCATCGGGCATATCCGGCATGTGGCAACCGACCCGGACCATACGCGCCGGGGGATCGCGCGGCGGATCATGGAACATGTGCTGGACCGGGCGCGGGCCGAGGGGCTGAGCGGGATGGAATGCCTGTCCACGCGGACGGCGGTGCCGTTCTATGCGGCGATGGGTTTTGTGGCGCGCGGGGCGGTGGATGTGACCCTGGGGGCGGGGATCACGTTTCCTGCGGTGCAGATGGACCGGGGGCTGTGACAGCAAAAAAGGCCAGTCTTGCGACTGGCCTTTTTTGTTTCATGCGTCTGTGACTTATTCGCGATTGCCCATGAATTGCAGCAGGAACATGAACAGGTTGATGAAGTCCATGTACAAGTTCAGCGCACCCATGATGGCGGATTTGCCAAGCCATTCCTGATCGCCGGCCTGCGCGTGCTGCAGGTAGGTGTTCTTGATGTTCTGGGTATCATAGGCCGTCAGGCCCGCGAAAATCAGCACACCAATGGCGGAAATGGCGAACATCAGGGCCGAAGAGGCGAGGAAGATGTTCACGATCGACGCGATGATCAAGCCGATCAATCCCATCATCAGGAACGTGCCCATGCCGGACAGATCACGTTTGGTCGTATAGCCCCAGAGCGACAGACCTGCGAAGGACGCTGCCGTCACGAAGAAGGTCTGGGCGATGGAGACGCCGGTGAACACCTGGAAGATCCAGGCGAGCGACAGGCCCATTACCGCAGCGAAGGCGTAGAAAAACAGCTGCGCGGCGGCGACGGACATCCGACCGATCATGGCACCGAAGGCAAAGACCATGACCAGTGGCGCGAACATCACGACCCAGCCAAGGATGTTTGGCGAAAGCGTGACAGGATCACGGAAAACGCCCAGCAATTCCGGGCTGGAACCCACGGCCCATGCCACGCCACCGGTGATCACCATGGCGACGGACATAAGGCCGTAGACCTTGTTCATGTGGGCGCGCAGCCCTTCGTCAATCGCGGCGGTGCGGGCACCGGCGCCGACTGAATTGATCGTTTGATAGTCAGCCATAAAAAGCCTCCGTTGCGATTCGCTTTGTTGGTTTTGCCTTCGCGCAGTGATTGCGAAGGGACACCCCTAACAGATTGGGAAAAGCGCGGCGGATTTCAAGGGTTCGTTCTGCGATATTCCACAGTTGCGGGATTTGGCCATCATTTCCGCCAGTTTTGGGGCACATCCCAGACTGGCCGCCTGCTTTCCTCGGCCGCAGCCGCGTTTGTCAGGCCGATGTCGCGCAAAAGGTGATCGTCCAGTTGGGCGAGGTGCAACCGTTGCTGGCGCAACGAGCGGGTCTGCCAGAGGCGGGCCCAAAGACCAAGGCGACGCTTGACCTGGGGCAGGGGTTGGCAGGGGGTGTTGTAGGTACGGCTCGACATGGCATCACGCTCCTTCATCTTTTTTCGCGATGTAACTTTGGTGTTTGATGCGAATATGTGATGACTTTGACAGACGAATCTGCATAATGAAAATGAATAAGAGTGAACAAATCAATCGGGATTGGTGATATGAGGCGAGAGTTCGATCTGACATCCCTGCGGTCCTTTGTGGCAGTGGCGGATTCCGGGGGCGTCACGCGGGCGGCGGGGTTTCTGAACCTGTCGCAATCGGCCGTTTCCATGCAGATCAAGCGGCTGGAAGATGTGCTGCAGATTCAATTGCTGGATCGTGCGGGGCGGGGGGTGCAGCTGACGCCGGGGGGCGAGCAGGTGTTGGGGTATGCGCGGCGGTTGCTGGGCCTGAATGACGAGGCGTTCGGGCGGCTGACGCATGCGGCGTTTGAAGGGGAAATCATCCTGGGGGTGCCGCATGATATCGTGTACCCGGCCATCCCGATGGTCTTGCGCAGGTTCAGCCGGGACTATCCGAGGATGCGGGTGCGGCTGATGTCGTCGTTCACGCAAAGCCTGATGGCAGACTTTGATCGGGGGGCGTTTGACGCCATCCTGACGACGGAGGCGTCGGTGGGCAAGGATGGCGAAACGCTGGTGGAACTGCCGTTGATCTGGGTGGGCGCGCATGGGGGGACGGCCTGGAAGGAACGCCCTCTGCGGCTGGCATATGAATCGCAGTGCATCTTTCGCCTAGGGGTTCAGACGGCGCTGGACCGGGCGGAAATTGCTTGGGAAATTGCGGTGGAAAGCAACAGCAGCCGGACCATTGAAGTCACGGTCAGTGCGGATCTGGCTGTGCATACGCTGCTTGCCGGGTCAGAGCCGCCGGAACTGGAGCGGATCAATCATGGCGGCACCTTGCCGGATCTGTCGTCGATGAAGGTGAATTTGTACGTATCGAAGGCAAGTCAGAACCCCGCCTTGCCGATTCTGTCGGACCTGATCCGCGACGCTTATCGGACGGGCAAAAGCCGCAAGGATGCGAACGTTGGAATGGGGCAGCTTGATCTGGTCTGATTCGCGAAGACTGACCGGGCAGGGCGGGCGCGCCGTGCGCAATTCCGCCGACTATTTCCATGCCGCGTATAATTTGCGCAAGGTCGGGTGCATTTGATCAATATTGCTAGTCAAAAAGGCGATCTTGGGCGTTGCCAGGTCGCCTTTTACGATTGTATAACTGGTAGTGTGCGAACAAACCATTCGCAATGGGGCAACTTTCGAGAGAAGCCTTAACGTGTTACTGTGCGAACGGTTGTAATCGGTTCCTGCTGCAATTCATGGCAGGTGGGATTTTTATAGGAGTATGACATGAAACATCCAGTTGACGCCCATGTGGGCAAACGTATTCGGCACCGCCGTTGGACAGTCGGGATGACCCAACAACAGCTTGCCGATCAGGTCGGAATCAAATTTCAGCAGATCCAAAAGTATGAAACCGGTATGAACCGGGTCAGCGCATCGCGCCTTTGGGACGTTTCGGAAGCGTTGGGTGTGGGCATCGCCTTTTTCTTTGAAGGCATTGATGATGCGCGTCCGGCTGCTGCGGGCATCGCCGGGGACATTCTGGCCGATAAAGAGGCGCTGGAACTGGTGAAATCGTACTATTCGATTCCCGAGGAACAGCGTCGGCGCCTGTTTGATCTGGCCCGCGTGCTGAGCGACGCTGCCGCCTGACCAACAGTCGGTTAACCTTGCCCGGCGCTGTTGCTTTGTGCCAGAAGTGCGCAGCACAGGGCGGGGGACGGTGAACAGATGCGCAGCGAAGCGTTAGAGCGTGAATTGCGCGAGGTTGCCCATGCGCTGGCCGATGCGGCGCGTGTGGCAACCTTGTCGTATTTTCGGACCGACCTGACAGCGGACAACAAAGACGTTGACCGGTTTGATCCTGTCACGGTGGCCGATCGCCTGTCTGAGGCAAGGATGCGGGAAATTCTGGCGGAACGCCGCCCGGATGACGGTATCCTTGGCGAGGAAATGGCGCCGAAATCCGGCACAACGGGTTTGACCTGGGTGCTGGACCCGATTGACGGGACGCGGTCATATCTGGCGGGCACGCCGACGTGGGGCGTGCTGATCTCGGTCGCGGATGCGGGGGGGCCGATCTACGGCCTGATTGATCAACCCTATATCGGAGAGCGGTTCGAGGGCGGCTTTGGCCTGTCGCAGATGACGGGGCCGCATTGGACGCGAGCGCTGGGTACGCGCGGGCCACGGCCCTTGGCGGACTGTCTGCTGATGTCGACTTTTCCCGAGGTCGGGACGCCTGACGAGGGGGCGGCATTCCGCAGGTTGGTTCCGAAATGCCGGATGACCCGCTATGGCACGGATTGTTATGCCTATGCCCTGATCGCGGCGGGGCAGATTGATCTGGTGGTGGAGGCAGGTTTGCAGCCCTATGACGTGCAGGCGCCGATGGCGGTGATCGAGGCGGCAGGGGGCCTGGTGACCGACTGGCAGGGCAATCGGAACCCGCAGGGCGGGCAGGTTCTGGCGGCGGCGAACGCGCAGGTTCATGCGGCGGCAATGGCGGTGCTGAACGCGGCCTAGAGTTGCTGGGGGGGGCTGATGAAATACGGGCTGCCCGGCGGGGGATATTTTGGCCAGAATGAACCCCATGTCCCCTGAGATTTTGATCCGGGGCGCGGCGGTCGTTGTGACAATGGACGGCGCGCGGCGGGAGATTTCGGGCGGGGATGTCCTGATCCGGGATGGGATGATCGTGGCGGTCGGGCAGGGCCTTTCGACGACGGGGCAGGTGATCCTTGCGACGGGCTGCGTGGTGACGCCGGGATTGGTGAACACGCATCATCATTTGTATCAGACACTTACACGGGCGGTGCCGGGCGGGCAGGATGCGTTGCTGTTCGGGTGGCTGAAGGTGCTGTACCCGATCTGGGCCCGGTTCGGGCCGGAAGAGATGTTTGTGTCGGCGCAGGCGGGTCTGGCGGAACTGGCGTTGTCGGGCTGTTCGATGACGTCGGATCATCTGTATCTGTACCCGAACGGGGCGCGGCTGGACGATACGATTGCGGCGGCGGGCGAGGTGGGGCTGCGGTTTCATCCGACGCGCGGGGCGATGAGCATCGGGGAAAGTGCAGGGGGGTTGCCGCCCGACAGTCTGGTGGAGGATGAGCGGGCGATCCTGGAGGATTGCATCCGGGTGGTGGATGCGTTCCACGATCCGCGCGAGGGGGCGATGATCCGGGTGGGGTTGGCACCCTGTTCGCCGTTCAGCGTAAGTCGGGATCTGATGCGAAATGCGGCGCTGCTGGCGCGGGACAAAGGGGTGATGCTGCATACGCATCTGGCGGAAAATGACGAGGATGTGGCCTATTCACTGGCGAAATTCGGCTGTCGCCCCGGGCAATATGCGCAAGATCTGGGGTGGACGGGGCCGGATGTGTGGCATGCGCATTGTGTGAAGCTGGATGCGGGGGAACGGGCATTGTTCGCGCGCACCGGCACCGGGGTGGCGCATTGCCCGTGTTCCAATTGCCGGTTGGGGTCGGGCATCGCGCCGGTTCGGGCCATGCGGGATGCGGGGGTGAAGGTCGGGCTGGGCGTGGATGGGTCGGCGAGCAACGACGCGGGCAATCTGATGGCCGAAGCGCGGCAGGCGATGCTGTTGCAGCGCGTCAGTCTGGGGGCGGATGCGATGAGCGCGCGCGAGGCGCTGGAGATCGCGACGCTGGGCGGGGCGCGGGTGCTGGGGCGCAACGATTGCGGGTCGATCGAGGCGGGAAAGCGTGCGGATATTGCGATCTGGGACCTGCGGGGCATCGAGGCGGCGGGGGCGTGGGACCCGGTGGCGGCCTTGATCCTGTGCGGGCCTGCGCGGGTGCGGGATCTGATGGTCGAGGGGCGGGTGGTGGTTCGGGATGGCCAAATGACGACGGTTGATCTGGCGTCGGTGATTGCGCATCAGAACCGCCTTGCACGGGCCTTGATGGGCTAAGGGGCGGAAAGATCAGGCATCTTTGCGGCCCGGGTCAAACAGGCTGATCAGCAAAAGCACTGCGGCGCTGCTGAAATAAGTGAATGCACCGGGCCCGAATACCTGGACCACCTGTTCCAGTAACTGGCCAATATCCCCCGTTTGCGGCTGTGGCATGCCCAGTCTTGTCAGTTCCTCAGTGGCTTGAAAGACGACGAACGCCAACAGGCCCAGCGGCAGTGCCCCGGTGGCGAGCGCGATGAGTTTGTGTTCGGAACCGGTCAGGCAGAGCACGACCAGAAGTGCGGCCAGCGCAAAGGAAACGATAAAGCCAAGGATCAGAGGGGGGGCCTGCTGGAAAGCGGCGTTGTCCATCCGGGTCAGGACATCCCATGGCACCAGCGACGCCCCGATCGGGGCCTTGATCCAGGGCATGAAAAGACTGACAACAATGGCCGCAGCCAACAACAGAACCAGATTGCGAAGGACCATTTTTTACTCCACCAAGACTGTCGTAGCGTACTGACTTTGCGGAATTAATCCACCTGAATTCGGGTGCCGGGCGATGGTCGGTGCCAGCGGTTCGCGGCAGATTTCAGGTGCTGTGCCACAGGGAGGGAAAAGATGCGAATGGATGAAGGCGGCGACGCGCGGGGGGCAAGGCAGAAGTGTGGAACGGCGAGGTGCTGGTGAACGGCGCGTAGATAGATGTGAAAAAACAATACTTTGAGGCGAAGAACGCGTCGCGGTGGACGGCAACATCGGCGGAAGATCTGGGCTGTTGCCCGGTTTACGAATAGGGATCACGGGATGACACATGACTATGAGGCGCAGCGGGCGGAGACGTTCGAGACCTTTGTGGAACTGCGCAAGCAGGATGGGGTGCCGGAACGGGCGGTGGTGCATTTCCTGTTTTATGCCGAGGATCTGGAGCCGGATTGGGGAGCGGTGGAGCGGGCCTTGACGGCCAAGGGCTTTGTGGTGGAACGCGACGAAGAGGAAGCCATGATCGACGCGGCCTATGGCCCGATCAAGGTGACGCCGGAGAGTATCTGGGAGTATGAGCGGATGGCAACGCAATCTCCGTCGCCATCCGCTCATACTCCCAGATGCTCTCCGGCGTCACCTTGATCGGGCCATAGGCCGCGTCGATCATGCCTTCCTCTTCGTCGCGTTCCACCACAAAGCCCTTGGCCGTCAAGGCCCGCTCCACCGCTCCCAAATCCGGCTCCAGATCCTCGGCATAAA
>JANMDH010000107.1:0-7268 GCA_031376195.1 Gemmobacter sp.
GGCCGCACCCAGCGCAGGTTGCCGCTGCCCCAGCGCATGGATTTCGGCCACGGAAACCCCCGGATCACCCCTTCCAGCACCTCGGCTAGGATCACCCCCGCCTTGCGTCCCGGCTTTTCAACCACCGCAAAAAACACCTGCACCTTCTTGTCATCGCGCAGTTCCAGCTGGTCGCGCCTCAGCCCGGTTGACCGCAGAAACCCTTCCACCGCCGCCACCGGCGCATCCGCCCTTGGCCCCTTGCGCTCCTCCCGCACCGCAGCACTTTCCGCCGTCAGCCCCTCGATCGTCAGCACCAGCCTGCGCGGCGTTGAAAACGCCCCGGCGCTCGCATAGGTCAGCCCCGCCTCGACCAATCCGTCCGTCATCAGCTTTCGCAGATCTTCCCGCGCTCGCGCCTGCATCCGCGCAGGGATTTCTTCGGAAAAAAGTTCGATCAGGATGTGCGGCATGGGTCAGTTTTCCAATTCGTCGTTCAACTGGTGCCAGGCAAAGGCCCGGCCATCGGGGAACACGGCGACCACCCGGTCAAAGCCATGCACGATTTCGCGCTGCGACAGAAAGGCAATCGCCTCGCCCCGCTCCAACGCCTCGCCAATCGCATTGGCGTCAAAGCAGTCGAACCAGCCGGGGGCCACCAATGGCGTTGGCCCGTCATAGACGCGGTAGGTTTCCGTCAGCGTGGCAAGGCTGGTCGGCGTCGTGAAACAGGCCCGGAACCGCAGGGGCGAGCTTTCCGCATCAATCCCCTGCACACCGTTCGCAATGATCGCCTCCGGCGTATCCCCGATGATCGGCGTCAGCATGATTTCCGCGCCGGGGGTGAACACGGCGGGTTCGTAAAACGCATAGACCTGCAGCCAGTACATCGCGATCCCCGCGACCAGACCCGTCAGCACCAGAAACACCCCGATGATCTTGCCATTCACGTTGCCGCCCCGCTGTCAGGTGCCGATTGCGCCCCGGCCCATGCCGAGGCGGTGATGCCGTTCATAAAACGCCGGTTCATTGTGTGCCCTGCGGCCGCACCAGCGGCTGGGTGATCCGTTGGGTCCACAGCGCGCCACTGCCTGTAGGATAGACGGCTGCAACGAAGATCAGGCCCGGACCATCAAAGGTCTGCAACGCATAGGCACGGGCCGTGCCATCAGCAAGATCCGCCGCAATCTGGCCCGCGTCATAACACCCAAGCCAGATCGGTGCCTCTGGTGGCACCGGGTTCGGCGCATCTGCCGCGTATTTGAATAAGTCAGGCGGCGTGTCGCTGAAACACAGCCATTTCAGGTCCGGGTCTTGCCCGGTCATTCCGTGCATCGCGCCAACAATCAGCGTCGGGTCTGAAAACGCACCATCATCCGCAAAGAACCGCATCAGGTAGTCGGTTTCGGAAAACCGCACGTATCTGGAATAGTCATAGGCCGCAAAACCCCCGCCTATCACAGCGACAAGCAGAATTGCGATACCGATACCCCGCTTTGTCACGCGCTTAGCCCCGCCTCGGTCGTCACGAACGCATCCGCGCAGGCCTTGGCGAGCGTCCGCACCCGCCCGATATACGCCTGCCGTTCCGTCACGCTGATCACCCCCCTCGCGTCAAGCAGGTTGAACAGATGCGACGCCTTGATGCACTGATCATAAGCGGGATGCGCCATGATGATCGTCCGCCCCGCCTTGTCCACCGGATCAGCGGAAAGGATGCGCGCGCATTCCGCCTCGGCATCCTCGAAATGTGAAAGCAGCATCCCCGTATCCGCCTGATCGAAATTCCAGCGGGAATATTCCTCTTCGGTCTGGCGGAACACATCCCCGTATTTCAGGGCAATCGCCGCATCCGGGTCGTTGTAGGGCATGTCCATCACATGATCGACACCCAGCACATACATCGCCAACCGCTCCAACCCATAGGTCAGCTCGCCACTTACGGGTTTGCAGTCATGCCCGCCGACCTGCTGGAAATAGGTGAACTGCGACACCTCCATCCCGTCGCACCACACTTCCCAGCCTAAGCCCCACGCCCCCAGCGTCGGGCTTTCCCAGTCATCCTCGACAAATCTGATGTCATGCAGGGCGGTGTCGATCCCGATGGCATCCAGACTGCCCAGATACAGCGCCTGCAAATCCGGGGGCGATGGTTTGATCAGCACCTGATACTGGTAATAATGCTGCAATCGGTTCGGGTTCTCGCCATAGCGCCCGTCGGTCGGCCTGCGCGACGGTTGCACATAGGCGGCGGCCCATGGCTTGTTCCCAAGGGACCGTAGGGTTGTCGCCGGGTGAAACGTGCCCGCCCCTACCTCCATGTCATAGGGTTGCAGGATGGCACAGCCTTTCCCCGCCCAATAAGTCATCAGCCGCAGAATGATATCCTGAAAGCTGCGCGGTGCATCGGTCATCACGACCCCCTTGAAAATCGCCCCTTCCATAGGCAGAAGGCGGCCAAGGGTCAATGTGCGGCATCGGGCCGCGACACATGGCGCTCGTCACCGCTTTATGCTTTGCTCAGCCGGCGGACATTGCAAATGTGCCAATTTGGTATGGGACCAAGTCGATTATGATGAAAATCTTTCTGACCAGCCTGCTCGCCGTTCTGTTCCTCAATGCAGGTTTGCGCGCGCAGGATGCCCCCGCAGGTTCCGTCTGGCTTCAGATCGAGGCGCTGCCCACCCTGACCGAGGCTGAGGCGCGGGCGCGCGCCTACACGGGCGTCTTCCCGAATGTTGTAGGGTTTGAACTGCGGTCCGGCTGGTATGGCATCCTGCTGGGGCCGTATTCTGCGGACAGCGCACCTGCGCGTCTGGCCGCGCTAAAGGCAGAACGTCTGATCCCAGTCGACAGTTACCTGACCGACCCCGCCTCATTTCGCGCGCCCTTCTGGCCCGTCGGCCTGACAGGCGTCACTGTGGCCCCCGTGGAAGAGGCACCGCTAACGCCCGACCCGTTGACCCTAGACCCGCAGCCATCGGCCGAACCCGCCGAACCCGCCCTGCCCCCCGTCCTGCCCGACGAAACCGTGGCCGAGGCGCGCGACAGCGAAGCCGCCCTGGAAGACCCAGCCCGCCAGGAGCTGCAGACAGCCCTGCAATGGTTCGGCTTTTATACCTCAACCATCGACGGCGATTTTGGCCCCGGCACCCGCAATTCCATGGCCGCCTGGCAAGAGGCACAGGCCTATGACCCAACCGGTGTTCTGACCACGGCACAGCGGGATGTCCTGTTGACCGGCTACCGCGCCGCGCAGGCCGAATTGGGGCTGGAGACGGTGATCGAGGCGGAATCCGGGATTGAAATCACCCTGCCGATGGCGCTGGTGCAGTTTGATCACTACGAGCCGCCCTTCGTGCATTTCGCGGAAAAAGGCGCATCGGGCGTGCGCGTGATCCTGATCAGCGCACCGGGCGATCAGACTACACTTTACGGCCTGTACGACAGCCTGCAAACCTTGTCGGTCGTGCCCACCACCGGCGCGCGCGAACGCCGCGAACGCAGCTTTACCCTGACCGGGCAATCCGGCGGTCTGGAAAGTCATACCTACGCCGAACTGACTGGCGGGCTGGTCAAAGGCTACATGCTGATCTGGAACCCCAAAGACGGCGAACGCATGGCCCGTGTTCTGGCGGCCATGCAGGCCAGTTTCAAACCCGTCGGCGAACGGGCGCTTGACCCCGGCCTCGTGCCGATGCCCGAAGATCAGCGGCGCGGGCTTCTCGCAGGGTTGGAAGTCCGCCGCCCGACCCTGTCGCGCACCGGCTTCTTTGTGGATGCCGAAGGCGCTGTGCTCACCACCACCGCTGCTACGCAAAATTGCGCCCGCATCACCCTTGATATGGAAACCGAAGCGACGGTCGTCACCTCCGATGCGGCAGGCGGCCTTGCGCTGCTGCGGCCCGTGACCGCCCTGTCACCCCGCGTGGTGGCCGACCTTGCCACATCGGCAGGGCGGCTCGGGGCCGATGTGGCCGTCTCGGGCTATTCCTACGAAGATCAGCTTCCCGCACCGACGCTGACCTTTGGAACCCTCGAAGATACCAAGGGTCTTGACGGCGAGCCGGGCCTGAACCGTCTGGCCATTGCCACCCTCGCCGGTGACGCGGGCGGCCCGGTTTTCGATGCGGCAGGATCGGTGCTGGGACTTCTGTTGCCGCCCGCCGAACAGGCCACCCGCCAACTGCCGCAAGGCGTCAGTTTTGCCGCCTCCACCTCGGCCATTGCGGCCTTCCTGGCAAAGGGCGGCATCACGCCACGCCCCTCTGCCCGGTCAGGCTCCATTGCCCCCGAAGATTTGAACCGGCTGGCGACGGGCATGACCGTGCTCGTATCCTGCTGGGACTGATGGGGCTCAAGGCCGCCAGAATCGCGGCAGTACAAGCACGAACAGCGCAAGCAACTGCAGCCGCCCCAGCAGCATCGCGACGATAAGAATCCATTTCCCCGCTTCGGGGAAATCCATGAACGTGCCCGTCGGGGCCACCAAAGGCCCGATTCCATAGCCGATATTGCCGATCGACGTCCAAACCCCGAACAGCGCCGACACCAGATCCACCCCCAGCAGCGTCAGCGCCACGCCCAGCAATCCAATCGTCACCACGTACCCGCTGACATACAGCATCAGCGCATCCAGCGTTTCGCCGTCCACCGTCCGCCCGTCATATTTCACCGGCACCACTCGGTTTGGCGACTGTATCTGGCGCACCTGCGCCGCAATCGCAGAAAACATCAGCTGCACCCGAAACACGCTCAGCGCACCCGAACTTGATCCCGAACAGCCCCCCACCAACCCCGCCAACAACAGGATCACCAGCCCGAAACTGCCCCAACTCACGAAATCGCCCGAAAAGAACCCCGTTCCCGTCATGACCGAAATGAAGTTCAAAAGCGTCCGACGCAGCGTCGGCTCAAACGCCACATCTGCCGTCATCATCCGCCATGTCACCAGAATACCCACCGCGACCACGATCCACAGCAGCATCGCGCGCACCTGTCTGTCCGAATAAAGCGCCGTCGGACTGCCCGCCACCAGCTGCACATACCGGATATAGGGCAACGCCCCCAACACCATGAAGACCGAACACGCGTATTCAATCGCCCCCGGATACTTGCTGAACGACAGATCGGTCGGCGCAAATCCCCCCGTCGCAATCGTCGCCATCCCCATCACCACCGCATCCAGCGTTTCCATCCCCAGCGCTGAATAGACCGCGATGCACGTCACCGTCAGCCCCGCATAAACCCCCAGCAATGACAGCGCGATGTCCGACGCCCGCGGCAGCAGCTTGCCAAAAGTGTCATAGCCCTGCACCTTGAAGAACTGCATCCCCCCCACCCGCATCACCGGCAGAAAGATCATCGCCACAAAGGCGATCCCCAGCCCCCCGATGGAATTCAGCATCCCGCGCCACAGGTTCATGCCCACCGGCAGGGCATCCAGCCCCAGAACAACCGTCGATCCCGTCGTCGTGATCCCGGACACCGCCTCAAAATAGGCGTCGGTCAGGCTCAGGCCCGGCGCGCCGATCATGAACGGCAAACAGCCAAACAACGGCACCGTGATCCAGGCGAGCGTGGTCAGGATATACGCCTGCCGCACCTCGAACCCCACGCCAATCCCGTTGCGCGTGGTCAGCGCCAGCATGAACCCGGTGCCCGCCGCAAGCAGGGCCGCCGTCAGGAAAGCCCCCGCATTGCCGTTGCCCACCACCCAATCGCAAAAGGCCGGGATCAGCATCAAGCCGCCCAGCACCACCAGCATCAGGCCGACAACGTAAAGCGAAGGGCGAAGGTCCAGCATCGCGATCAGAAATGGCCGGGGGGGCGGCTTTTGTCAACGGCGGGGGGAACGCCGAAATGATCGTGCAAAAAACACGGACCATATCAAGGTCAGCCAAAATGGTGTCACAGGATCAAACACGAAATCACGCATCACGACAGGATCCGGTGGGTCCGCCACGCACCAATCGGGCGCGATACATGAACCTTCGCCCGCTTTCGTTCACCCTCTGGCACGTCGTGACCACGTTGAAACATGGCGGTCACGACCGGGGTCACGCTTAATAAAGTTGGCTCGGCCCTGTCGGCTTTATGGACGCCAACACGATCACCGACGCGCCGTGGACTGCGCGTTTGTGCAGATCGATAACGTCCTGGTCAAGCATCCTGATACAGCCCGATGACACGGCCTGCCCCAACTCCTGTGGCACAGCATCACCATGAACGCGGTAAAGCGTGTCCACACCGTTCTGGAACAGATAAAGTGCCCGGGCACCCAACGGGTTGTCTGGCCCCGGGTCCATGCCGCCATTGGCCACGGAATATGGTGCCAACTCCGGCTTCCGCGCGATCATCGTGTCGGGCACATTCCATCGCGGCCATTTCCGGCAGAACTGAAGCCGCGCTGTACCCGCCCAGGCAAACCCCGCCGCACCAACGCTGACACCATAGCGCATTGCCGTCTCCGGCGTTTCGACGAAATGAAGGATCGCCGCGTCGGGGTCGATCACGATTGTCCCGGCTGCATGGTCGGGCCAGGGATTGTCAACTTGGCGGCGCCAGTATTCTGGCGACAACGCACCCTGCGGAATGGCAGGAATCGGATACGGCTCGTCCGTGATTGCGGCATAAAAGTCAGGAAGCGGTGGAAATGCGGAAGGTGTCACCGCCGCGCGTGTGACAGGTTCCACCTCAGGACGGGCGCAGGCAGCAAGGCCCGCCGCCGCACCAAGTGCGACGAAGCTGCGTCGGGTCAGCATGATATGTTCCTTTGTGTTTTTCGTGAAAGGGGCGGCGCACAGCGCCGGCAAACCAGTCAGAAAAACCGCGGAGGGTCATTTGGCGGCGGTTCGGACCGTCCGCGCGCCGCCCAGTCAGCACCGGGCGGGAACCCCGCCTTTTGCGGCGCTGGCCACAGGCGCGACACCGTTATCGGGATCACAGGATCGGGACCGCACCTAAAACCCGGCAAGCCCGCCGTACGGCATTTCCGTGATGCAGATACCTTGGTCTGGCTCATCTTCGCCAACACCGCAGCTTCACCCGCCTCGTCGGCATCGCCTTGGGCAGACGTGGCCATGTTGCCCGCAGGAACTGGAAATGCAGCAACATAGGCCCCCCAGGGCAATATGATGATAAACATCATAAACTGTACCAATTGTCGTACCCTTTGCATGACGCCTGAGTGATCCGAACACCCCGTGAAATCAACCCCGATGACAATGATGTGACGCGCACTCCATCAGGACCACGACACCCCGCCCTCCGCAAACCGGGCGTCTTTC
>JANMDH010000141.1:0-4299 GCA_031376195.1 Gemmobacter sp.
GGTTCGAGGTCAGGATCACGATCGGGGGTTCGGGCGCGCGGATCGTGCCCAGTTCCGGGATCGTTACCTGAAAATCCGACAGCGCCTCCAGCAGGAATGCCTCGAACGGCTCGTCCGTGCGGTCCAACTCGTCAATCAGCAGCACCGGCGCACCGCCCACTTGCGGGCGCATCGCGGCCAGCAGCGGGCGCTCGATCAGATAGTCCTCGGTGAACAACTCCGTTTTCAGCGCATCGCGGTCCGCCCCGCCCGACGCTTCCGCCGTCCGGATCGCAATCATCTGCGCCGCGAAATTCCAGTCGGCGACGGCGGATGCCTGATCCAGCCCTTCATAGCATTGCAGCCGGATCAACCGGCGCCCGAGGGCTGCGGCGACGGTCTTGGCAATCTCGGTCTTGCCCACCCCCGCCTCGCCTTCCAGAAACAGCGGCCTCCCCAGTTTCAGGGACAGGAACAGAACCGTCGCCAACGCGCGCGACGACACATAGCCCTGCGCCTCAAGCATCGCCTCAGCCGCGTCGATACTGTCTGGAACCTTGATCACGCATTTCCCCCTGATGCGTCGGAACGTTGGCCATTGCCGTCCGGCGGGTCAAGCCGGGCCGGGGCGGGATGCGACCAATGGACAGGACGGATCTGCCCTAATCCTCGTCGGGCTCGTCGGGCAAACCAACCGCCGCGCGCGGGCGCAGGGGGGCTGCCCCCGGGTCCACCCGGTGCTTTTTCAGCAACTGCCCGATCAGACTGCGGGGGCGCGGGATGCCGCCTTCCTTTTCCAGAATCCGCGCCCGCATCCGGCGGCCATAGAAATGGATCGAAAAGGTTTCCGACGTGACATAAGGCGACACGTCGAAACCAGGCCGCAGCATCAGGGCGCGGTCCTTGTAGGTGAACGGATACAGGGCCGCCTGCGGCAGCGCATGCCGCACCTCGCCCGTCTTCTGCAGGAAATGCGTGATTGCATGCGGCCCCCAGACGCCCCAGGGCAGTTCCGACACATGCACCGGCTTGCCCGCCGCCTTTGCCGCCTCAAGTTTGTCGCGATCCTCGCCGGTGATCCAGTCCGGAATGGCGAACTCATCCCGGGTAAACTCCAGCAACGCCGCCAGTGTCGCGCTGTCCTTCGGCAGGCCCAGCACCCCCCCGTTCAGCATCGACCGCGATTCCCAGGCATAGAAATGCCCGTTCGGCGTCGTGAACGGCTTCACGCAATAGGCATCCGTATCGGCCCAGATCATCCGGTCCGACTTCGCCAGCAGGTGATAGCGGAACACATCCGAATGCAGCGCCGGGCTTCCCGTGCGTTCATGGCGCAAAAATCCGGTCTGGGGCAGGATGTCGTTGGCGTCGGCCAGTTCCACCCCATCGGGAACATTCGGAATATCCTCGTAGGCATACAGGCGGATCGACTGACCGGCATGCACGAACGACACAAGGCAAAGCTGTTCCAGAAAGCTGAGCGCACCGCCGATCCACAGCGCACCAACCTGATATTCCGTTGCCATGATCCCTCGCATCACCCGTCCGGTCCGGCCTGAACCCTTGGTCTGTGTCCCTGCCTTTGGGGCCGAATGCAACAGAATTTGCACGCGGCCCCGGGTCCGCACACGCCCGGTTCAAGAAACCGAAACGCCATGCTAACCTGCCCGACACAGCGGGGCGGCGCATCTCCATCACAACGAACAGGCCTGAAAGCATGACCAATACCGCCCCCCCCGCCCCTGATGTGCAACGGCATCTACTGGACGCGGTTCCTGTCCACCGCGACGGCCTGACAGTGCGGCTTGCCTGCCTGCGCGACAGTCAGGGCCGCGTCGTTGCCTATTTTGGCATGGGCACCCTGCCCGATGCCTTTGCCATGACCCCGAAAGCCGGATGCGCCAGCCCGATTGAGTGTCATGAGGTGTCGCGCGCAACGTTGGTCAGCATCGCGGGCGACGGGCCAATGCGGCTGGCCTTGTCATCGGGCGCAGAACTGGACCTGTCCCCGCAGGATAATCAGACCGGCCTTTTTGCCGGATTGAACACGATCCTCGCCTTCCGTTTCGACGAAACCGCGGGTCAGGTCGCCGAAGGGCTGATCTATCACCACCGCCATCATGGCCTGCAGGGCGCGCTGATCGTCAACCGCGTGCCCCCCGCACCGGGGGACACACCGGGCGACGCATCAGGGGACGCATCAAGGGGGGACGACGCCTTCGCCTCTGCCCTGCGCACCGCGTTGGCGGGCACGGATCTGCGTGTCGTGCTGCTTGATTGTCCGCTGCCCTTGGGCAAACCGGATCAGGTGGCCGAAAGCCACCCCCTGTCCGCCCCCGATGCCCCCGGCAAGGACCGCATGGCGCAGCCCGACCCCGACCCCTGGCGATCCGCCCTGAACGAAGGCCTCCTGCATGAGGTGATCAAGACCCGCTATCTCGCCCGCGCCCGCGCGGTTTTGACCCTTGATGTCTGCGATGTGCTGGCAGCCCCGGTTTCGGGCCAACCTTCGGCCTTTGATCTGTGCGTTCGGGCGCAGCACGGCGTTGTCCTGCTGGTCGGACGCAGGATCTATCCCTGGCGCGTGCGCGCAGGCGCTGACGCCCGCTTTGGCGATCACATCTGCCAGATGTTCGACCGCCGCCGCGGTTTTGCCCGCTGGGGCGTCGCCCCCGAAAAGGCAGGCCTGCAGAACACCTGGCGCGCCACCCGCGTGGCCTTTGTCAAACCGGATCCCGGTGTCACGATCCCCTTCTACCGCGCCATGGCCATCAAGGTGCCGGGCCAATCCTCCGCCGAACTCGCCCCGAAAACCGCTCTTGTCGAAATGCCCGACCTGCTGGCGCTGTCATCCGACGCCTTCGGCGCAAAACCCGTCCGCCCGCCCGTTTCCAAACCGCGCACCGCGCCAAAAGCAGCGGCCGACGCGGGCCGCACCGTCATCATCACCACGATGAAGAACGAAGGCCCCTTCATTCTGGAATGGCTGGCCTATCACCGCGTAATCGGGGTCGATGATTTCCTGATCTACACCAATGACTGCACCGACGGCACCGACACGATGCTCGACCTGCTGCAGGCCAGGGGTCTGGTGCAGCACCGTCAGAACCCCTTTCGCGACACCGACCTGAAACCCCAGCACGCAGCCCTGCAGGCGGCAGAAGGCGAACCCGTCGTGCAGAACTGCGGCTGGGGCATCTGCATGGATGTCGATGAATTCATCAACATCAAGATCGGCGACGGCACCCTGTCCGCCCTTTACGATGCGATGGGCCATGCGAACATGATCAGCCTGACATGGCGGTTGTTCGGCAATGGCGATGTGCAGGCTTTTGCGGATGATCCGGTGATCGCCCAGTTCACTCGCTGCGCACCCGAAGTGATCCGCAAACCGCATCAGGCCTGGGGCTTCAAGACGCTGTTCCGCAATCTCGATATCTACAAGAAACTCGGCGTGCACCGGCCCAAGGGTCTGCGCCCGGATCTCTGGGCGCAGATCAGGTGGCTGAACGGGTCCGGCAAGGCCCTGCCCACGGACATGTTCCGCAACGGCTGGCGCTCCACCATCGACAGTTACGGCTATGATTGGGTGCAACTGAACCACTACGCCGTCCGGTCCGCCGAAAGCTTCCTCGTGAAACGCGACCGGGGCCGCGTGAACCATGTGGACCGGGATCAGGGCCTGAACTACTGGTTCCGCATGAACCACAACGTCACCGAAGACCGCTCCATCCTGCGCCTGCTGCCCCGCTTGCAGGCCGAACGCGCCCGCCTGATGACCGACCCCGGCATTGCCGCCGCCCATGCCCATTCCATTGCCTGCCACCGGGCCAAGATCGCCGAACTGCGGGGCGTTTCTGCACATCAGAAATTCTACGGCGAACTCACCGGCCCGCGCATGGAACGCCTCTGCCGGATGCAGCCGCATTTCGGGTCTGCCGTCTTTGCAGCCGGGCCGCAGGTCGTGCCCGATGATCTGCTGACCCGCGATTTGCCGCCGGATTTCTTCTTCACCATCGCCGCCCCCGGCGGCACCCCCGCATGACCCCCCCCCCGGCCCGCATCCTCGCCGTCCTGACCGTGCGCAACGAAGGGGCTTTCCTGATTGAATGGCTCGCCCACGCGCGCGCCTGCGGTTTCACCGATATTCTCGTGTTTTCCAACGATTGCACCGATGGCACCGACACGATGCTCGACCGTCTGGCCGCCATGGGCTGGCTGACCCATGTCCCCAATCCCGCCCCCCATCCCAAAGGCCCCCAGTGGCAGGCCCTGAAACGCGCCGATGATCACCCGCTGGTGCAGGCCGCCGATTGGGTG
>JANMDH010000074.1:0-11459 GCA_031376195.1 Gemmobacter sp.
GGAAACCATCAACTATCGCACGTTCAAACCGGAACGTGATGGCCTGTTCTGCGCGCGGATCTTTGGCCCGATCAAGGATTACGAATGCCTGTGCGGCAAATACAAACGCATGAAATATCGCGGTGTCGTCTGCGAAAAATGCGGCGTGGAAGTCACCCTGCAAAAGGTGCGCCGCGAACGGATGGGTCATATCGAATTGGCCGCCCCCGTCGCCCACATCTGGTTCCTGAAATCGCTGCCAAGCCGCATCGGCCTGATGCTGGACATGACGCTGCGCGATCTGGAACGGATCCTCTATTTCGAAAACTACGTGGTGATCGAGCCGGGTCTGACCGATCTGACTTATGGTCAACTGATGGCCGAAGAAGAATTCCTCGACGCGCAGGATCAGTACGGCGCAGATGCGTTCACGGCCAATATCGGGGCCGAAGCCATTCGCGAAATGCTGGCCGCGATTGATCTGGAAGCCACCGCCGAACAACTGCGTGAAGAACTGAAGGTCGCCACCGGCGAGTTGAAGCCCAAAAAGATCATCAAACGGCTGAAGATCGTGGAAAGTTTCGTCGATTCAGGCAACCGCCCGGAATGGATGGTCCTGACCGTTCTGCCGGTGATCCCGCCGGAACTGCGCCCGTTGGTCCCGCTGGACGGCGGCCGCTTTGCGACGTCTGACTTGAACGATCTGTATCGCCGGGTGATCAACCGCAACAACCGCCTGAAACGCCTGATCGAACTGCGTGCGCCAGACATCATCGTGCGCAACGAAAAGCGGATGCTGCAGGAAGCCGTCGATGCGCTGTTCGACAACGGCCGCCGTGGCCGGGTGATCACGGGCACCAACAAGCGCCCGCTGAAATCCCTGTCCGACATGCTGAAGGGCAAACAGGGACGGTTCCGTCAGAACCTGCTCGGCAAACGCGTCGACTTTTCGGGTCGGTCGGTCATTGTGACCGGGCCGGAACTGAAACTGCACCAGTGCGGTCTGCCGAAAAAGATGGCGCTCGAACTGTTCAAGCCGTTCATCTATTCACGGCTTGAGGCCAAGGGGCTGTCCAGCACTGTGAAACAGGCGAAAAAGCTGGTCGAGAAGGAACGCCCCGAGGTTTGGGATATTCTGGATGAAGTGATCCGCGAACACCCGGTTCTGTTGAACCGTGCGCCGACCCTGCACCGTCTGGGCATTCAGGCGTTTGAGCCTGTTCTGATCGAAGGCAAGGCAATCCAGCTGCATCCGCTGGTTTGTTCGGCCTTCAACGCCGACTTTGACGGTGACCAGATGGCCGTTCACGTGCCTCTTTCGCTGGAAGCGCAGTTGGAAGCGCGCGTTCTGATGATGTCCACGAACAACGTTCTGTCGCCCGCTAACGGCGCACCGATCATTGTTCCGTCGCAGGACATGGTGTTGGGCCTGTATTACACCACCATGGAACGCAAAGGCATGGTCGGTGAAGGCATGGCCTTTATCGACGTGGACGAAGTGGAACATGCGCTGGCCTCCGGCCAGGTGCATCTGCATGCCAAGATCAAGGCGCGGATCAAGCAGATTGATGAGACGGGGAACGAGGTCTGGCGCAGGTTTGACACCACGCCGGGGCGTTTGCGTCTGGGCAACCTGTTGCCGCTGAACGCAAAGGCACCGTTCGATCTGGTGAACCGCCTGCTGCGCAAGAAAGACGTCCAGAACGTGATCGACACCGTCTACCGCTATTGCGGTCAGAAGGAATCAGTCATTTTCTGCGACCAGATCATGACCATGGGCTTCCGAGAAGCCTTCCGCGCCGGCATTTCCTTCGGCAAGGACGACATGCTGATCCCCGACACCAAATGGACGGTCGTGAACGAAGTGCGCGATCAGGTGAAGGAATTCGAACAGCAGTACATGGACGGCCTGATCACGCAGGGCGAAAAGTACAACAAGGTGGTCGATGCCTGGTCGAAATGTTCCGACAAGGTGGCCGGTGACATGATGTCGGCAATCTCGGCGGTGCACTACACCGATGAAGGCGCTGAAAAAGAACCGAACTCGGTTTACATGATGTCCCACTCGGGGGCACGCGGTTCGCCTGCGCAGATGAAACAGCTGGGCGGGATGCGCGGTCTGATGGCCAAACCATCGGGCGAAATCATCGAAACGCCGATCATTTCCAACTTCAAGGAAGGTCTGACCGTTCTTGAATACTTCAACTCCACCCACGGGGCGCGCAAGGGCCTGGCGGACACGGCGTTGAAAACGGCGAACTCTGGCTATTTGACACGGCGTCTGTGTGACGTGGCACAAGACTGCGTTGTGCGCAGCCAGGACTGTGGCACGGAAAGGGGCATTACTATCGTCACCGCCGTGAATGACGGCGAAGTCGTGCAATCCTTGGCCGAACGCGTCTTGGGCCGGGTTGCTGCTGACGATATCGTCGTTCCAGGGACCGGCGAAGTGATCGTCGCACGCGGCGAGTCGATAGATGAACGGCGCGCCGACCGGATCCATCTGGCTGGTGTTGCATCTGCCCGCGTCCGCTCACCGCTGACTTGCGATGCGGAAGATGGCGTTTGCGCACTGTGCTATGGTCGCGACTTGGCCCGGGGCACGCTGGTGAACATCGGCGAGGCGGTAGGCATGATTGCCGCCCAGTCCATCGGCGAGCCTGGCACGCAGCTGACGATGCGGACGTTCCACATCGGCGGCATCGCGCAGGGCGGGCAGCAGTCGTTCCTGGAGGCCTCGCAACAGGGCCGGATCGAGTTCCGGAATGGCAACCTGCTGGGCAACACCAGCGGCGACCAGATCGTGATGGGCCGCAACATGACCATCGCGATCATCGACGAGGCGGGGCAGGAGCGGGCTGCGCACAAGATCAGCTATGGTGCAAAGGTTCACGTCAAGGACGGTGAGGCCGTGAAGCGTGGTGCCAAGCTGTTTGAGTGGGACCCCTACACCCTGCCGATCATCGCCGAAAAGGGTGGCTTGGCCAAATTCGTCGATCTGATCTCGGGCATTTCGGTGCGCGAAGACACGGACGAGGCAACGGGCATGACCCAGCGGATCGTGTCGGACTGGCGATCGGCCCCCAAAGGCAGCGACCTGAAGCCGGAGGTGATCATCATGGACGCAGCCACCGGTGAACCCGTTCGGAACGCTGCGGGCAATCCGATCACCTATGCAATGTCGGTGGATGCCATCCTGTCGGTCGAGGACGGGCAGGAAATCCGTCCCGGCGACGTGGTGGCGCGTATCCCGCGCGAAGGGGCCAAGACCAAGGACATCACCGGGGGTCTTCCCCGCGTGGCGGAACTGTTCGAGGCGCGGCGTCCGAAGGACCACGCGATCATCGCGGAAAGCGATGGCTACGTACGGTTCGGCAAAGACTACAAGAACAAGCGCCGGATCACGATCGAACCGGTGGATGATACGCTGCAGCCGCTTGAATACATGATCCCCAAGGGCAAGCACATTCCGGTTCAGGAAGGTGATTTTGTCCAGAAGGGCGATTACATCATGGACGGCAACCCGGCTCCGCATGACATCCTGCGGATTCTGGGGGTCGAGGCGCTGGCAAACTACATGATCGACGAAGTGCAGGACGTCTACCGCCTGCAGGGCGTGAAGATCAACGACAAGCACATCGAGGTGATCGTGCGCCAGATGCTGCAGAAGTTCGAAATTCTCGACAGCGGGGAAACCACGCTGCTGAAGGGCGAACATGTCGATAAGGCCGAGCTGGACGAATACAACACCAAGGCGATCAGCCATGGGATGCGTCCGGCCACGGCAGAACCAATCCTGCTGGGGATCACCAAGGCGTCGCTGCAAACGCGCAGCTTCATCTCGGCGGCGTCGTTCCAGGAAACCACGCGGGTGCTGACCGAGGCATCGGTGCAGGGCAAGCGGGACAAGCTGCTGGGCTTGAAGGAAAACGTGATCGTGGGTCGTCTGATCCCGGCAGGCACCGGTGGTGCGACGAGCCGGATCAAAAAGATCGCGGCCGACCGCGATCTTCGTGTGGTCGAATCGCGCCGGTCCGAGGCAGAGGCGGCTGCGGCTTTGGCAGCCCCCATCGCGATGACGTACGAGCCGGCAGAAGAAAGCGATCTGGTAGACACAGTGGAAAGCCGGAACGAATAAGCCAGCGATGGCCAAGTGATCTGGAAAATCCCCCGCGCCCGTCGCGGGGGTTTTTCTTTGGCCGGGCGGCCTGATAGGCTGGTGCTGCAAGACAGGGATGACCCATGGCCGACGCCTTCTGCAATCAGATCATCGGGGTTGTGCGGTTTTCCTATCCGGCCTCCAACGGCTTTCGCCTGATGGGCGACGATCATGCCCGGCGCATGGCAGATCTTTATCATCCCGTCCGGTTGAAACAGCGGCTGCGCCTTTTCGAACATCTGACCCTGCCCTCGCTCTTGGCGCAGACTGAGGCGGATTATTCGTTGGCGGTGCTGATCGGAACTGATCTTCCTGCTTGGGCGCAAGGTCGGCTGGCGGAAATATTGGCACCGCTGGCCAATGCACGGATCATCCCCCTGCCGCCGCTGCTCGATCAGATGGAAGCGGCGGGGCAGCTGCGGCGAACGGTTCTTGGCCGGTCGGCCACACATGTCACCGAATTTCGGCTGGACGACGATGATGCAATAGACTGCGCGCATATTGCCCGTCTGAAAGCGCGCGCCGCGATTCTGGTGCCGATGCACGGTTTGGACCGCCCTTTGGTGATCGGCTGCAATCGGGGATTGGTCTTGACGCTGCAGGACGGCGGAAACTTTCTGACCGACGTGACGGAAAAGCTGCCCATCGGGATCGGGCTGGCGATGACGATGCCGCGCCACGCCAAGACCGGCATATTCCGGCGCAATCACCGCCTGCTGCCGCAGTTCTTTTCGACTTTCACGGATGCCGAAGTGCCGGCCTTTATCCGGACAGTGCACGCCACCAATGACAGCCAGCCCCACGCCAGCGGGCAGTCGCAACCCCTGACGGCTGATGCGGCGCAACAGATCCTCGGCGCGCATTTTCCATTCGATCTTGCGGATCTGATGGCGCTTTGACTCTGCCACACCTACGGGCCGCTTGTCCTGCACCGCCCTTGTATCGGCATGCCTTTCCGCATCGCATCACAGTGTCGGGGGCAGGGGGGCCGTGGCACCCGGTCCGCGCAAATCTCGCGTAAGCGGCAAAATGCGCAGCGGTGCAAGGCGATAGGTGGCCCGCTGGGATCATTGATTGCAGGCGTAGCGTGAACGGATTAAACGATCCGCAGGGATGATACCCCTCGGCCCCACGGCCGGGGCGCAAAGGGCAGAACATGGTCACGCTTTCGATTGTCATCCCCGCCCGGAACGAAAGCGAGAATATCGTTGCACTGGTTGATGCGATCCACAGATCGGTTCAGCCGCTCGGCTTGTTTGAGATTATTGTCGTCGATGATGGGTCCACCGACGCAACGGCGGCGGTTCTGCGCAATCGCCAAAAGACGATGCCGGAATTGCGGTTGCTGCAACACCCCATCTCGGCGGGGCAAAGTGCAGGTGTGCACACCGGCGCACTGGCGGCGAAGGGCAGCATCATCTGCACGCTGGACGGTGATGGTCAAAACCCGCCCGAAGATATTCCAAACCTGATCGCACCCCTGATGGCCGCCGGTTCTGACAAGATCGGCCTGGTCGCGGGCCAGCGTGTCGGGCGCAAAGATACGCTGTCGAAACGGCTGGCGTCGCGATTTGCAAACGGATTGCGGTCCTGGATGCTGGGGGACAAGACGCGCGACACCGGCTGTGGGTTGAAGGCATTCCGGCGGGATGCATTTCTACGGCTGCCCTATTTCAATCACATGCACCGCTATCTGCCCGCCCTGTTCGCGCGGGATGGGTGGCAGGTGCGGCACGTCGACGTGGGTCACCGGGCGCGAGAGGCGGGCAAATCGAACTACAGCAACCTGCAGCGCGGATTGGTGGGGATCGTGGATTTGTTCGGCGTTGCATGGCTGATCCAGCGCAAGAAAAAGGCTGAAGCCATGCCAGAGGACCGCTAGGAATTTAAGATGCAAACGATCATGAGCATGTTGGGCACCACCACAGCCACCGACGCCACCTGGCTGATCGTGGGGCTGCTGGGCCAGTTGATGTTTACGGCGCGGTTTCTGGTGCAATGGTTCGCATCCGAAAAGGCGGGAAAATCAGTGATCCCGGTCGCGTTCTGGTATTTTTCGATCTTCGGCAGTCTGATCGTTCTGGCATATGGCATTCACAAACTGGAACCCGTGATCATCGTCGGGCAATTGCCGGGCGTGGTGATCTATGCGCGCAATCTTTGGCTGATCCACCGGGAAAAGCGAGAAGCGGGTGCCTGATACCGAAACCTGGCTGCGCCCGTCTTTGGGCATCGTTGCAGGGGTGACGCTGCTGCGGCTGGGGCTGCTCGCGTTTGATCGGACAGACCTGTTTGTCGATGAAAGCCAGTATTGGCTGTGGGGCCAGGATTTCGCCTTTGGCTATTATTCCAAACCACCGCTGATCGCTTGGGTGATCGGGGCGGTGACGGCTGTGTTTGGGGACACGCCGTTCTGGGTAAGGGCCCCGGGGGCGGTGTTTCACGGGGGCACCGCGCTGATCCTCGGGGCGCTTGCCGCGCGGATGCAGGGCGCGCGGGCTGCAGTCTGGGTGGCCGCCGCCTATGTGACCCTGCCGTTTGTTGCAGTGGGAAGTTTGCTGATCTCGACCGATACGATCATGGCTCCCTTCTTTGCGGCGGCCCTGTATTTCCATCGGCGGCTGGTTACAGGCGGTGGAATGGGCACGGCCCTGCTGTGCGGGGCCATGGCGGGGGTCGCCTTTCTAGCCAAATATGCGGCCATCTATTTTCTGGGTGGCGTGGCGCTGGCCGCGTTCATCTATCCTGCGATGCGGATCGCGCCCCGGCATGTCCTGGCGCTGCTGGTGGCTTTTGGCGCGGTCATGGCGCCGAATATCCTGTGGAACCTGAACAACGATCTGACGACGGTGTCGCATACGATGGATAACGTGGGCTGGCTGCGATCGGATAATCCGCTATCGCAGCTTAGTCTCATGCGGGTGGCAGAGTTTCTGGCAAGCCAGTTTGCAGTGTTTGGCCCGATCATGGGCATTGCTCTGATCATCGCAGCCGTCCGACGAGGCACCGACAAGACCCTGTTCCCCTTCATCCTGCCCGCCCTGATGATTGTCAGCGGTCAGGCCCTGCTGGAAAAGGCTTATGCGAACTGGGCGGTGTCGGCCTATTTTGCGGGAACGGTCGTGGCGTTGGCTGTGCTGATGGCCCGTCCCCGCTTGCTGCGCGCATCGCTTGTGATCAACGGGCTTGTCTGCGTGGCCTTGCCCCTGCTGACAATGTTCCCTCAAGCCAGCATTGGCCGCGACGCGCCGCTGTTGAAACGCTATCTCGGGCGTGCTGATCTGACCCGTCAGATCATCGCTGCATCGAAAAGCCTCGGGCCTGTGCCCATCGTCGCGGTCAGTCGCGATGTGCTGGCCGATCTGTTCTATACTGGCGCACACTCAGGCCTCACGTTCCTTTCCGTCCCGGCCACAGGAAGGGCACCGAACCATTATGCGCAGACTTACCCGCTGGCTGCGGGAGATGTCGGTCGCGTGCTGTTTGTGGCGTCCATTCCGCCGGTTTGCGACGGCGCAATCCCTACGCCTGTTATTCAATTTAACACTGTCGGCGGCGCCTATGATGGCGACGGTCTGGCCGGCTACATGATCGAGGCATCCTGTCTTGCCCCAAGATAACGCAGCCCGCCCAATCCTCGCGGTGCTGGCCCTGATCGGCCTGACCTTTGCCGTCTTTTCGATCTGGCCGGGGATTGATCTTTGGGTGTCCGGCTTGGCTTACGATCCCACCACGGGGTTCTGGATCGACGGCCTGCCCGCCTCCGGCCTGATCCGCCGGGTGATCTGGGGTTTGTCCATCGCCATGGTTCTGGCCGCGATGATTGCCTTTGGATGGGGCTATGTGTCATCGCGCACCGCCCCGAACCTGCACCGCCGTGTCTGGGTTTTTATCCTGCTGCTTTACACGCTCGGCCCCGGCCTTATCGTCAATGTCCTCTTGAAGGCACATTGGGGCCGTGCCCGCCCCGCCAACATTCTTGAATTCGGGGGAACTGCCCATTTCACCCCCCCGATCCAGATCACGGATCAATGTGCCCGCAACTGTTCTTTCGTATCCGGCGAAGGGTCGGCCGCCATGGCCTTGGCCGTGTCGATCTTGATGATTCTGCACCACCTGGGTCCCCGGATCGCACCTGCCACGCTAAGGCTGGGACAGGTGTTCGCCGGCACTCTCGTCATCCTTGGGGGGGCACAACGCGTCGCCACGGGCCGGCATTTCCTGTCAGATGCCGTCATCGCCATCCTGCTGGTTTTGCTGATCGCTTTCGTCCTGATCCGCCTTCTGAAACTCCCGCATGTGCCACCGCAAAACGCTTCGGGGGCGGCTGTTGACAACCCCGGCGACTCCCCCTATACGCCCCCCACCTGAGCTGTGCCGAACGCATGGTTAAGGCTTCAGAATTGATGTGGTCATGATCCGGGCCTATGCCCCGATCCTCTGGAATTCCACCGCACCGTTCCCGAGATGGGGACGACTGCGGTATTTGCGTTTGCGGACGCGCCAACGCGCAAGACTGTCCCGCCGGTGGGACGAATGAAACGGGTAACGAAGGGCTGAACCTTATGCCGACGATTCAACAGCTGATCCGCAAACCGCGGGAAGCAAACGTAAGAAAGTCCAAGTCGCAGCACTTGGAAGGATGCCCGCAGAAACGCGGCGTTTGTACGCGCGTCTACACGACGACGCCGAAAAAGCCGAACTCGGCCATGCGGAAAGTCGCCAAGGTGCGTCTGACCAACAGCTTTGAAGTGATCTGCTACATTCCCGGTGAAAAGCACAACCTGCAGGAACACTCGGTTGTTCTGATCCGCGGCGGTCGTATCAAAGACCTTCCCGGTGTGCGTTACCACATCCTGCGCGGTGTTCTCGACACGCAAGGCGTCAAAGACCGTCGCCAGCGTCGTTCGAAATACGGCGCCAAGCGTCCGAAGTGAGGGTTTAAGATATGTCTCGTCGTCACGCCGCCGAAAAGCGCGAAATCCTGCCCGACGCCAAATTTGGCGATACGGTTCTGACAAAGTTCATGAACAACCTGATGATCGACGGCAAAAAGTCGGTCGCGGAAAGCATCGTCTACAATGCGCTCGATCGGGTTCAGTCCCGCCTGAAGCGCGCCCCGATCGAGGCGTTCCACGAGGCGCTCGAAAACGTGAAGCCTTCGGTCGAAGTGCGCTCGCGTCGGGTCGGCGGGGCAACCTATCAGGTTCCAGTCGAAGTGCGGATGGAACGCCGTGAAGCACTGGCCATTCGCTGGCTGATCATCGCGGCCCGGAAGCGCAACGAAAACACCATGGAAGAACGTCTGGCGGCCGAATTGTCCGATGCCGTGAACAACCGTGGAACCGCCGTCAAAAAGCGTGAAGACACACACAAAATGGCCGACGCGAACAAAGCGTTCAGCCATTACCGCTGGTAATAGAATTTCAGACTGAGGCAGCCCAATGGCACGCGAATATCCCCTGACCCGTTACCGGAACTTTGGCATCATTGCTCATATCGACGCGGGTAAAACCACGACGACCGAACGGATTCTGTTCTACACAGGCAAATCCCACAAAATCGGTGAGGTGCATGATGGCGCCGCAACGATGGATTGGATGGAGCAGGAACAGGAACGGGGCATCACGATCACCTCAGCTGCCACGACCACCTTCTGGGAACGTACGATTGACCCGAATCTGGAACATGCGCGCGCTGACAAGTATCGCTTCAACATCATCGACACACCCGGCCACGTCGATTTCACGATTGAAGTCGAACGGTCGCTCGCGGTTCTGGATGGCGCTGTGGTTCTGCTGGATGGCAACGCCGGGGTTGAGCCGCAGACGGAAACCGTCTGGCGTCAGGCGGACCGTTACAAAGTTCCGCGGATCGTTTTCGTTAACAAGATGGACAAGACCGGGGCTGACTTCTTCAACTGCGTGCGGATGATCAAAGACCGCACGGGGGCGAATGCTGTTCCAATCGCGTTGCCGATCGGGGCGGAAGACAAGCTGGAAGGCATCATCGACCTCGTGACCATGGAAGAATGGGTCTATGAGGGCGAAGATCTGGGCGCATCCTGGGTGCGTCAGCCCATACGCGCGTCGCTGAAGGAAGAAGCAGACACCTGGCGCTACAACCTGCTTGAGGTTGCTGTCGGGCAAGACGACGCCGCGATGGAAGCCTATCTGGACGGCGTTGAGCCGTCGGTAGACCAACTTCGGGCGTTGATCCGCAAGGGCTGCCTCGCGATTGACTTCATCCCGGTGATGGCAGGTTCGGCCTTCAAGAACAAAGGCGTGCAGCCATTGCTGAACGCCGTGATCGACTATCTGCCGACACCTTTGGACGTGCCGCCTTACATGGGTTTCAAACCCGGTGATGACACGGAAACCCGTAACATCGCGCGTTCGGCATCTGACGAACAGCCTTTCTCGGCACTGGCGTTCAAGATCATGAACGACCCCTTCGTCGGCTCGCTGACCTTTACGCGCATCTATTCCGGCACCCTGTCCAAGGGCGACGCGATGATGAACGCGACCAAAGAGCGTAAAGAGCGCGTTGGCCGCATGATGATGATGCACGCCATCGACCGCGAAGAAATCTCCGAGGCATTTGCCGGTGACATCATCGCGCTTGGCGGCTTGAAGGAAACGACGACGGGTGACACGCTTTGTGATCCTGCAAATCCGGTTGTTCTGGAAACTATGACCTTCCCCGTCCCGGTGATCGAGATTGCGGTTGAACCTAAAACCAAGGCCGATCAGGAAAAGATGGGCATCGCTTTGGCGCGTCTGGCGGCAGAAGACCCGTCGTTCCGCGTCGAAACCGATGTTGAATCGGGCCAGACGATCATGAAGGGCATGGGCGAACTTCACCTTGATATTCTGGTGGACCGCATGCGCCGCGAATTCAAGGTTGAGGCGAACATCGGCCAGCCGCAGGTCGCTTACCGCGAGACGATCAGTCGCGAGCATGAAATTGACTATACGCATAAAAAACAGACCGGCGGAACAGGCCAGTTTGCGCGCGTAAAACTGATCATCTCACCGACGGAACCGGGCGAAGGCTATTCGTTTGAGGCCAAGGTGGTTGGCGGTTCGGTGCCCAAGGAAGACATTCCTGGTGTCGAATAAGGCATCCAGTCGGTGATGGATTCCGGTCCCGTGGCGGGGTTCCATGTGAACGACTTCAAAGTTGGGCTGATCGACGGTGCTTACCACGACGTTGACTCTTCGGTGCTCGCGTTTGAAATCGCGGCTCGGGCAGCGATGCGCGAAGGGCTGAAGAAGGCAGGCGCAAAGCTGCTGGAGCCGATCATGACCGTCGAAGTTGT
>JANMDH010000159.1:0-4483 GCA_031376195.1 Gemmobacter sp.
GGCTGTGCGGCGATGGTGCGGGTGTCGCACACGATCGTTCCAGACCCGGAGCGCCATGCGGCCTATGCGCCGATCTATGCGCGATACCTTGCCGCTTATGGCGCCCTTGAACCATTGCGGGAAACCCGGTGAACATGATCAGTCTGAACACAGCGCCCGTCAGCCGATACCGCATGATGCGGCGCATTCGCACGTTCGAGGAACGGGTGGGCGAATTGTTCCTGCGCGGGGAAAGTGCGGGGTCGATGCTGCACCTTTCGATTGGCGAAGAGGCGGTGGTGGGGGTCGCGGATGCGATGCAGGCGGGTGATACGTTCACGACGCACCACCGGGGGCATGGGGTGTTTCTGGCGCGCGGGGCGGACCCGGCGCGGATGATGGCGGAGATTGCGGGGAAAGAGGCGGGCTATTGCCGGGGCAAGGGCGGGTCGATGCATATCGCGGACCGGGCACTGGGGCATCTGGGGGCGAATGCGATTGTGGGGGGCGGCATCCCGCATGTGGTGGGGGCGGGGCTGACCTATCGGAACCGGCGGAGCGATCAGGTGTCGGTGGCGTTTTTTGGCGACGGGGCGATGCAGCAGGGGATTCTGTATGAGGCGATGAACATGGCGGCGCTGTGGCACCTGCCGGTGATGTTCTGTTGCATCAATAATCAATACGGGATGGGCACGCGGATCGACCGGGCGGTGGGGCGGCTGGATTTCGGGGCGCGGGCGGAGGCGTTCGGCCTGCAGGCGGGGCGGGCGGACGGGCGGGACGTGGAGGCGGTGCATGACGTGGCGCGCAGCCTGCTGACGGGGGCGCGTAAGGGAACACCGGGGTTTCTGGAAATTGACGCCTATCGGTTCTACGGCCATGCGCGGATGGACAAGAGCCCCTACCGCAGCGCCGAGGAAGAGGCGGAAGGACGGATGCGGGACCCGCTGCTGATGGCGCGGGCGCGGCTGGTGGGCGAAGGTCTGGTGGGCGAAGGTTTGGCCGGCGAACGTCTGGCGGATGCGGATGATCTGGACCGGATCGACGCCGAGGCGGGGGCGGAAATGGATGCAGCGCTGGCCTTTGCGGTGGAGGCTTTGCCGCCGCAAGAGAGGACGATGTTCGAGGATGTGTTTGCGCCCGGCACGCCTGCCCCGCGCCCGCAGCGGGAGCGCCTGATGGCGATCCTGTCGGAAGGGGAGCGGGAATGAGCGGGGTGGAGACAACCTACCGCGAGGCGATCCGTCAGGCGCTGATCGACGGGATGCAGGCCGACCCGTCGGTGATGCTGATCGGCGAGGAGGTCGGGCTTTATGGCGGGGCCTACGGGGTGACGAAGGGGTTGATCGACCTTTACGGGGCGGAACGGGTGATTGACGCGCCGATTTCCGAGGCGGGGATCGTGGGGGTCGCCATCGGGGCGGCCATGACGGGCCTGCGTCCGGTGGCGGAACTGATGTATGTGGATTTCATCGGGCTGGTGATGGATCAGCTGGCCAATCAGGCGGCGAAAAGCCGCTATATGTTCGGGGGGCAGATCGGGGTGCCGATGGTGCTGCGCACGCAGGGCGGCACGGGCAGGTCAGCGGCGGCCCAGCATTCGCAAAGTCTTGAGGCGTGGATGCTGCATGTGCCGGGATTGCGGCTGGTGATGCCTGCGACGGTGAATGATGCGTATCACCTGCTGCGGGCGGCGCTGACCCAGGCGGACCCGGTTGTGTTCATCGAACACAAGGGACTTTACACGATGAAGGGCGTCCTAGACGTGGCCCGCCCGGATGGGGAATGGGGCAGCCCGGTGGTGCGGCGGCAGGGGGGCGATCTGACGATCATCAGCTATTCGCGGATGCTGCACGAAAGTCTGGCGGCGGCAGAGGTGCTGGCGGGCCAAGGGGTGGAGGCCGAGGTGATCGACCTGCGCTGCCTGAACCCGTTGGACGAGGCGGCGCTGATCGCATCGGTGCGGCGGACGGGGCGGGCGATGGTGGTGACGGAGGCGGCGGTGACGGGGTCGGTTGCATCCGACATTGCGGCGCGGTTGGGCGAGGCGTGTTTCGACTGGTTGGAGGAGCCGGTTCTGCGGGTGGGCGGCGAGGATATTCCGATTCCGGTGGCCCCGGCGCTGGAACGCGGGTCGATCCCGTCGGCGGGGCTGATTGCGGAAACCGGCCTGTGGCTGGTGCGCCGGATGGCACCGGGATGGGCGGCGGAATGACGATCCTGACCCTGCCGCGACTGGGCGAGACGATGGAAGAGGCGCGGGTGACTGAGTGGCTGAAAGCGCCGGGCGAGGGGTTCAGACGGGGCGATGTGCTGCTGGAAGTGGAAACGGACAAGACAGTGGTGGAAGTGCCTGCGTTGCAGGACGGGACGCTGATCGCGCATCTGGTGGTGCCGGGCGAGATGGTGGCGCTGGACCAGCCGATTGCGGAGGTGTCGGTGGCGGGAGTTTCGGTGGGGGTGTCAGCAGCGCCCCCCGCCACACAGGTGATCGTGGAGGCGCTGAAGGTGGTGCAGGGGGTGGGGCGGTCAGTGCCGACGAACCCCGCCTTGATGCGGCCCGCGGCAAGTCCGAAGGCGCGGGCAGCGGCGCGGGTGTCGGGCGTAGATCTTGGGACTGTTGTGGGCAGCGGGCGGCGGGGGCGGATCACGGGTGCGGACGTGGCATCAGCACAGCCGGTGGGCCGCGACCCTGTGCAGACCGATGCGGCGGGCATTGCGCTGCGCCGGTTTGCGGCGGTGGCCGGGGGGCGGACAGGAGCCCCGGTGGTTCTTTTGCACGGACTGTATGACGAAGGGGCGGGCTGGCGCGACCTGCCGCAAAGGCTGGCGCAGGCGGGGCATCCGGTTCTGGTGCCCGATCTGCCGGGGCACGGGGCCAGTGCGGCGACGGCAGCCGATGTGGAGGCGATGACCGACACGGTCAGGGATCTGCTGGCCGGGGTTCTGCCCGAGGGGCCGATGCGGATTGTCGGGCATTCGATGGGGGCGGTGATTGCGACGCGGCTTGCCCTGCTGCTGGGCGACCGGGTGGAGAGCCTGACACTGATTTCGCCTGCGGGACTTGGCCCCCGGATCAACCCGGATTTCATGGACCTGATGGCCCATGCCGAAACCCCTGCTGCGCTGTCGCGGGCATTGGGGATGCTGGGGGCGGGACCGTTGTCGGGGGCTGCGCTGCACACCGAACTGGACCGCCTTTTGCGCCGCAGGTCGGGGCTGGCACCGATGGTCCGGAGTCTGGCGCGGGCGGGGATCCAGCAAATTGACATTGCCCCCGATCTGGCGCGCCTGCGGGTGCCGGTGACGGCCATCTTCGGGCTGGCCGATGCGATCATCGACTGGCGCGATTGCGCCAGTTTGCCGGCCCGTGCGGCCATTCATCTGGTGCCTGATGCCGGGCACCTGCCACATTCGACCGCCCCTGACCTGATCTGCGATCTGATCGTGAAAGGGGCGTCGTCACCACAGACTTTCAACGGAACCGCTGCATGAAACGAAAGATGTAAAACGGCGGCCCTGATGCCGCGATAAAGAACACCGCCGCACCAACGCCCTGAACCCTGTCAAAGCCATCGCTTTGCAGGCGGGCAATGTTGTGTCAGCGCATCCCGGTCTTTTCTTATCCATATGAAAATAATGGTGAATTTATCTGCTTTTGTCTGATGAATCATCTGGAAATGATTCCCGAAGCCCATATACTCGGGCCTGGGAGAAACCCCGACACGCGGGGGTATTTAGGGAGGAAGCCATGAAACCGACACACCTTAAACTGCTGGCCTGCTTGCTGGCGACCGGGTCCAGCCTTGGCGTTGCGATGCCTGCGGCGGCCCAGGACAAGACGATTGCAACAGTGGTCAAGATTGCGGGCATCCAGTGGTTCAACCGGATGGAAGAAGGCGTGAAGCAATTCGCGACGGATACGGGGAACAATGCGTTCCAGGTGGGGCCGGCGCAGGCCGATCCGCAGCAGCAGGCGGCCCTGCTGGAGGACATGATCGCGCAGGGCGTGAGCGCGATTGCGGTGGTGCCGATGTCACCCGAGGCGATTGAGCCGGTGCTGAAGCGGGCGATGGAGGCGGGGATTACCGTCATCAGCCATGAAGCGGCAAGCCAGGTGAACGTGAATTACGACATCGAGGCGTTCAAGAACGAAGATTTCGGCGCGAACCTGATGGAACAGATGGCGACCTGCATGGGCGGCAAAGGCGAATACGCGGTGTTCGTGGGATCGCTGACCAGCCAGACGCACAACCAGTGGGTCGACGGCGCGATTGCCTATCAGAAGGAAAAATATCCGGACATGGTGCTGGTGGGCGACAAGAACGAGACCTTTGACGACCAGCAGAAGGCCTATGAAAAGGCGCAGGAAGTGTTGCGGGCCTTTCCGAATGTGAAGGGGCTTCAGGGGTCGGCCTCGACCGACGTGGCCGGCATCGGCCTTGCCATCGAAGAGCGTGGCACCGGCGATGCGACCTGCGTGTTCGGCACGTCACTGCCGTCG
>JANMDH010000189.1:0-3770 GCA_031376195.1 Gemmobacter sp.
CACAGGCTGATCTGATCCGCAAAAGGCTTATGCAGATCCGGATGCGGCTGTATGCAACACCCGAATATCTGGCGGAAAACGGCACGCCCAAAAGCATGGATGACTTCACCCAGCACCGCCTGATCGCACAGCACGCGGGCACCGCCCAGGTGGCCGCCGGGGCGATGCTGGTGGCCGAACTGATGAGCCATGACATTCCATCCACCCTGACGGTGAACAACTATTTCGGTGTTCTGCAAGGGGTATTGAACCACCTTGGAATCGGGATTTTGCCTGACTACCTGACGGACGACTTTCCGAACCTCGTGCGTGTCCTGCCCGAAGTCGAATCCGCCGAAGTGCCCGTTTTTCTCGCCTATCCGGAAGAATTGCGGCATTCGAAACGGGTGGCCGCCTTCCGCGACTTTGTGACGGAAGAGATTTTTGCCTATCGCAAACGTCAACACGAATAATGTTATGATCCCACATCCATGCACGAAATGCATGGCGGGCTTGACGAATGGGCATGACTGGCCGCTTGAACCCTACACGGCCCGCTAATAGGTTTGCGTCCGAAGCAGATGATGTTGTGACACCATCTTTTTCATACCTCCCTGTTGGACTTTGGCCGAGCTTTTGCTCGGCCTTTTTTTTTATTCTGGCCGTTTTCTAAAAAATGCATCTGATTTGGGCGGCGGAACCCACCCGACGATCAACAAAACCGCAGTTCGCGCAAGAATGCAGGACGGGTTGCTGCGATGTCGGATCGTCTATCGCTTTGGTCCATTCGGGCGGTCTGGGAACCAAGCGCGCAGTTTGGGGTTCATTGTTCGACGGGCCACTTCAAAGGCGTTGTGGCAGACCGCCCATCGATACACTGAGGAATAGTCATGACAAAATTTCATACGCTACTGACAACAACGGCACTTGTCGCGTTTGCGGTGTTGCCGGTTCACGCCCTGACTTTGGATCCGACTGCAAAACTCGGCCTTTATACAGCCGGTATGGTTCCAATGGCTGATATGGAAGAATCAACTGGCGCAGCGGGCGCTGACGGCGCCGCATCTGCCCCGGCAGAAAATTCGACCGTCGATACGAATGCCGAAGTTTTCGCAAGCACGGATGACAGCACAGGTCCTGCGGCTGGTGACAACGTGGCATCCGCCCCGACGGCCACCACCAATAACCTTGAAGCAGAAGTGTTTGCCGACACTATGGACAGCACAGGCGCAGCCACGGGTGATGAAGTCGCCTCCGCCCCCGGGGCGCAGACGGCTGAACAACTCGGCACTGTGCTGATCGCTGATTCAGGTTTCAACGCGGACGACGTTGTTGATGCGACCGGGGCGAAAATCGGTGTCGTTGAAAGCGTCATCAAGCAGTCTGACAACGATACAATACTGATCGTGTTGGTCAACGGCGGCATGGTGAACGAAGGCCGCTTTACTTTGGGGATCAATCCGGCGGCGGAATCCGACGGCGTGGTGCAGCTTTACTGGACAACTGCCGAACTGAATACGGCGCTCGCTGCGCTGTAAGCGTTCCACACTTTCAATGGGGCCGGGCATTTGCCCGGCCTTTTTTTATGGCGGTCATGGCCCCGCCCTTGGGAAAATTATCAATGATGCGGTGCCCCGTGCTTTCCCTGCCGCAACGGTTGGCTTAAGGGAACCCAACAGTCAATTTGGGGATGCCAGATGAATGAACCCGCAATCACGCCGGACCTGATTGCCGCCCATGGCATGAAGCCGGATGAATATGACCGCCTGCTGGGCATCATCGGGCGCCAGCCGACGTTCACCGAGCTTGGTATCTTCTCGGCGATGTGGAACGAGCATTGTTCCTATAAATCCTCAAAACGCTGGTTGCGCACATTGCCCACGACGGGGCCGCAAGTGATCTGCGGACCGGGTGAAAACGCAGGCGTCGTGGACATCGGCGATGGGCAGGCGGTGATTTTCAAGATGGAAAGCCACAACCACCCGTCCTACATTGAGCCGCATCAGGGTGCGGCGACGGGCGTTGGGGGCATTCTGCGGGACGTGTTCACGATGGGCGCACGCCCCATCGCGGCGATGAACGCCCTTTCCTTTGGCCTGCCTTCGCATCCGAAAACGGCGCAGATCGTCAAGGGCGTGGTGGAAGGTGTGGGCAGTTATGGCAATGCCTTTGGCGTGCCAACCGTGGGCGGCGAAGTGCGGTTTCACCGCAGCTATAACGGCAACTGTCTGGTCAACGCGTTTGCGGCGGGTTTGGCCGATGTGGACAAGATTTTCTATTCGGTGGCGTCGGGCGTGGGCATGCCCGTGGTTTACCTTGGGGCCAAGACGGGGCGCGACGGGGTGGGCGGGGCCACAATGGCGAGTGCCGAGTTCGACGACACGATCGAGGACAAGCGCCCGACGGTGCAGGTGGGTGATCCGTTCACCGAAAAGCGGCTGTTGGAGGCGTGTCTGGAACTGATGCAATCGGGTGCGGTCATTTCAATTCAGGACATGGGAGCGGCGGGCCTGACCTGTTCTGCAGTGGAAATGGGCGACAAGGGCAATCTGGGCATCCGGCTTGATCTTGACCGGGTGCCGGTGCGCGAGACGGGGATGTCGGCGTCTGAGATGATGCTGTCGGAAAGCCAGGAACGGATGCTGATGGTGCTGCGTCCGGAAAAGGAAGCAGAAGCGAAGGCGATTTTCCACAAGTGGGATCTGGATTTCGCGATTGTGGGCGAGACGATTGCCGAAGACCGGTTTCTGATCCTGCATGGAAATGAAGTCAAAGCCGATCTTCCGCTGAAAGCACTGTCGGGAAATGCGCCGGAATATGACCGGCCCTGGGTGGCGACGCCTGCGGCGGCACCTTTGGGGGATGTGCCTGCGATTGACCCGGTGGCGGCCCTGCGGGCGCTGATCGGGAGCCCGTGTTATGCGCACAAGGCCTGGGTGTGGGAACAGTATGACAGTCAGGTGATGGCCGACACGGTGGTGGCACCGGGGGCCGGGGCGGGTGTGGTGCGGGTGCATGGGACGGGCAAGGCACTGGCATTTACCAGCGACGTGACGCCGCGTTATGTGAAGGCGAACCCGGTTGAAGGCGGCAGGCAGGCAGTGGCGGAAGCCTACCGCAACCTGTGCGCCGTGGGGGCGAAGCCGTTGGCAACAACGGACAACCTGAATTTCGGCAACCCCGAAAAGCCCGAAATCATGGGGCAGATGGTGGGGGCGATCCAAGGGATCGGTGAGGCTTGTATTGCCCTGGATATGCCGATCGTGTCGGGAAATGTCAGTCTTTACTTTGTGACGGATGGGGTGGGTATCCTGCCGACACCGACGATTGGGGCGGTGGGCATTCTGGGGTCGCTGGATGATCTGATTGCGGGACGACCCATGGCGGGCGATCTGGCAGTGTTGATCGGGATCACCATGGGCCATCTGGGGCAATCGGCGCTGCTGGCCGAGGCGTTCGGAATGGAATTGGGGGATGCGCCGCCGGTGGACCTTGTGGCGGAACGGGCGCATGGCGAATTCGTGCGCAGCGTGCGGGCGCATATTCGCGGGGCGAGCGATCTTTCGGATGGCGGGCTGGCGCTGGCGGCGTTCGAGATGGCCGATGGGGCCGGGATCGGTGTGACACTGGAGGCGGGGGATATTCCGACGCTGTTCGGGGAAGATCAGGCGCGGTATCTGCTGGCCTGTTCGCCCGAAGGGGCGGCGGCGATTGCGGCGGCGGCGGGGGATATTCCTGTGGCAGTGGTCGGGCGGTTTGGCGGGGATCGGGTGGTGTTCGGAGCGGTGTCC
>JANMDH010000217.1:0-2967 GCA_031376195.1 Gemmobacter sp.
CGAATCGTTGGGTTGCACGAACCCCGACACGCCTGATGCCACGTCCACCTTGATCGCGAAGGCGCGCATGCCTTTGGTCAGCCGCGACGTCAGGCCCGCATCTTCGCCCGGTTCCGTCACCTTTACGGCCAGAACAGGTTCAAATTTTTCCATCTGGCGCACCACATAGCGCGGTTCTGCCCCGACCGGGAACAGCACTGCCTCTTCCCGGAAGATGGTTTCAGGCAAAGCAGCCTCGGGCCACAGGATTTTCTGGACATCTTCAGGTGTCAACGGATCGCCATAGTTCAGCGGTTTGTTCACCACATAGACTTCGACCATCGGGCCTGCCTTCAGGCGCGCGGCGCGTTCTGCGTCCAGTTCACTTTGGGTTTTGCTGATGAACCCGTTGACCATATACACTGCAAACCCAGCGAGGCCCAAACCGAGGACCAGAACCAGTCCAAACACCATCCGCATCGCGTTTTTCCTTTTTGAAGCAGCCCCACCCCTGAGGTCTGCAGCCGATACCATCGTTAAATTGGCGCGGTACTTTCAAACGTATCCGCGAAACACACTCTTATCTTGTCCAGAACAACTGGTTCTTTGCGCATAACACAAGGCCATCTGTTTTGGCCATCTGCAACCTGATTACCGTCTGACACGACGTCTGTTTGCCGCATCGCACCCAAATGGGGTTTGGGGGACAGATCACCCATCGTGGCCGCTGTCACCCCGGAAAATTCGGCAAAGAAAAGGCCGCATCAAGAGATGCGGCCATGTTCTTTTCGTGATCGTGCGGTTTTGCTTACGGGACGCTTGCAACCGGTGTCAGCGACACTTGGTCTGCGATGTCGGTTGCAAGGCCGGTCACGCTGGCCGAGACGGTCGTCATGACGATCACACCCAGAACCACGATGCCTGCGGTCAGAACGACCCAGTCAACGGTCACGGCACCAGATTCGTCATTTGCAAAGTTCTTGAACAGGTTCAGCATAATAGTACCCTTTCATGGGAGTTGATCAGTGTCAGTCGCATCGCCTAGGGTCCACTCATTCCGGTCTCTGTTCCGGTCCGATCTCCGTTCGGCATGGGTTTATATAGACCCTCAATCGTGGCGGCAGTTGGGAAACGGGTCGTTTTTTTCAGAAAAAATTAATACCCCGATTAAATGTTTTATAATCAGTGTGTTGCATTTTATCGGGGCTGCAAAAAAAGACGAAACACCGCTTACCTAGCGTCAATCCACGCCCGAATCGGGATGAATTGAGGCATTCCTGCCACGATTCAACTTACGAAATGCTGGCGTCAGGGCCGATTCTTTGAGAGACTCGGGGCAAGAAAAAAACAAACGATCGAGGCGACCGCAAAATGCGGACATGGGCAGTGAAAGCGACGGCGGCAATGCTGCTGCTGGGGTCGGGTATGGCCGAGGCCCAGGTGCTGCTGGGCCAGGAGGACTTTACCTTTCGCAGGGTCAAGGTGGCGGAGGCTGGCAAAGCGGGGTCGCGCATCACGGTGCAGATCGACCCGGTGGAACAGGCGCGCAGGCTTGCCGTGCCGGACAAGCCCGATCCGGTACCGGAGGAGCCGCCAACCGAAGTGGCGGAAGGGACATCCCCCGATGACCGTGACGCCGCGCAGGTGCCATCCGTCAATTCAAATTATGCGTGGTTCTGGGAAGCCGTGCCGACTGCGCAGACGGCCGTGCAGGGCCGCTTTCCCCTTGCGATTGCGACGTTGTCGAAAGGGCCGGGCGGTTCGGGGGTAAGCGCGCCACGGATGCAGCACATGCAAGACATTGCCGAAACCTACGGCAAGGATATCCTGACCGCGACAATCGGGACGGAAGTTTCGCCAGCACTGGTTCTGGCGGTGATCGGGATTGAAAGTGCGGGCCGGGCGGATGCGGTCAGTTCGGCGGGGGCGCAGGGGTTGATGCAGTTGATCCCGGCCACGGCGGAACGGTTTGGCGTAACGGATTCCACGGATCCGGTGCAGAACATCAAGGGCGGTGTGGCCTATCTGGACTGGCTGATGAAACGGTTCGACCGGGATCCCTTGATGGTTCTTGCGGCGTATAATGCGGGCGAGGGCGCGGTGGACAAGAACGCGGGCATCCCGCCTTATCCGGAAACGCGGGACTATGTGCCCAAAGTGCTGGCGGCCTGGCAGGTGGCGCAGGGCCTGTGCCAGACGCCGCCGGAATTGGTGTCAGACCCTTGTGTTTTCAAGGTGATGGCGTCGGGGCTGTAATCTGCTGTCAGTTGACGAGCGTGGCTTCGGTTGCGGTTCGCAGTTCGGCTTCGGTCACGCCGTCTGCCAGTTCGATCAGCTTTAACCCGCCCGGCACCACGTCGAGAACACCCAGATTGGTGATGATCCGGTCCACGACGGATTTGCCGGTCAGGGGGAGGGTGCAGGATTTGAGCACTTTGGATTCCCCGTGCTTCGAGGTGTGGTCCATCACGACGACCACGCGGCCCACCCCGGCGACGAGGTCCATCGCGCCGCCCATGCCTTTGACCAGTTTGCCGGGGATCATCCAGTTCGCAAGATCGCCGTTTTCAGCCACTTCCATCGCGCCGAGGATCGCCATGGCGATCTTGCCGCCCCGGATCATCGCGAAAGACTGAGCGCTGTCGAAAAAGGCGGTCTGCGGCAGTTCGGTGATTGTCTGCTTGCCTGCGTTGATCAGATCAGCGTCTTCCTCGCCTTCAAACGGGAATGGCCCCATGCCCAGCATGCCGTTTTCGGACTGCAGCGTCACTTCGATGCCTTTGGGGATGTAATTCGACACGAGGGTCGGGATGCCGATGCCGAGGTTGACATACCAGCCGTCCTGCAATTCCTTCGCCGCGCGGGCGGCCATCTGGTTGCGGTCCCACATATCAGACGCCCTCTTTCTGGCGCACGGTGCGCTGTTCGATGCGCTTTTCGTGCGCCCCCTGCACGATGCGGTTCACATAGATGCCGGGCAGGTGGATC
>JANMDH010000236.1:0-1937 GCA_031376195.1 Gemmobacter sp.
ATTTCAGGGTCGTTCATCGTCTGGGCGATCATCATCACGCGCCCCTGATCCCACATCGCCTGACGCACGCCCTCAATCGCGACCACAGCTTCGGGACTTGTCGCGAGCTGATCGACCACGAAGCCCAGCATATCGCTTTGGGCGTTGTTCAGGGATGCCACGCCGCCCATGACATCATGATGCGCAAGGCTGTTACCAGCGTAGTTGAGCGTCCGCGCAGCCTCGATCACGCGGTTGCGCATCGCTTCCGAAATTTTCACGCCATTGGCTTTGTTCAGGACGAACGACACTGTCGCCTGCGAACACCCCGCGACACGGGCGATATCGGTCATTGTCACCCGTCTCGGCGCGTCGGCACTGAATCGCCGCCGCTCGCCGCGGGCGATTCCCTTGGCTTCGGATCTTGTGTTCTCGACCGTCATCCGCCCTCATCCCGTTGGTCGCCCGTTGATACCTTGCGTGATTACTGTAGCCAGCCCAACGCTGGAAGGGCCTTCCGCGATACCTGCCTTCCGAAAATCGGCCACTTATAAACATAAATAGCGATTGACTGATGATTATAAGTGACGCATCTTTTCAGGACTGGCAACAAAATCCAATCTCTGGGAGGAGAACGAAAATGAGCCTTTCCCGCCGTCATCTGCTTGTTTCGGCAGCCGCCGCTGCTGCAGCATCTGCATTCGCCCGCGCGGCGTTCGCTCAGGCCCCGATGCTGCCGAAAAAAGACACCTACAAGGTCGGCTTCGCGCAGACCGAAAGCAACAACCCCTGGCGTCTGGCCCAGACCAAAAGCATGCAGGACGAGGCTGCCGCGCGTGGCTGGCAGATGGTTTACACTGATGCCGCAGGCTCTGCCGCCAAGCAGGTGGCCGACGTGAACTCGATGATCGCGCAGGGTGTCGATGTGATCTTTCTTGCGCCGCGTGAAGAACTGCCACTGATTCCCGCGATCAAGGCTGCCAAAGGCGCGAATATCCCGGTCATCCTTCTGGACCGAAACGTGGACCAGACCCTTGCAGCGGCAGGCGAAGATTATGTGACCTTCATCGGGTCCGACTTCATCGAGGAAGGCAAGCGCGTGGCTGACTGGCTGGTGGCCAATGCGGGTGGCAAGAGCAAGATCCTGCAACTGGAAGGCACCACTGGTTCGTCTCCTGCCAATGACCGCAAGAAGGGTTTTGATGACGTGATCACGGCAAACGCGGCCTTTACCATTCTTGCTTCGCAGACGGGCGATTTCGCCCGCGACAAGGGCCGTCAGGTGGCCGAAACGCTGCTGCAGGCACATCCCGACGCGGACATCATCTATGCCCACAACGACGAAATGGCGATAGGTGCCATTTCGGCCATCGAGGCGGCGGGCAAGGTTGCGGGCAAGGACGTGATCATCCTGTCGATCGACGGCGGCAAGGAGATTGTCCAGCTGATCATCGACGGCAAGGTCGCGGCGGTTTGCGAGTGTAGCCCACTGTTCGGCCCCAAAGCGTTCGACACGGCAGTGGCCTATGCGAATGGCGAGGCGATCCCGGCAAAGCTGATCAACCCGGACCGCTTCTATGACATCACTAATGCGGCCGACAGCCTGGCGACGGCTTACTGACCCAGAACAGGTGCGGCTCGCGAAAGCGCGCGGCACCTGCACGCTCCGTGCGCCGGGTCCACGCGGTATGGTTTCCTCCTCGCGGCAGACAGAGCCACGGTGCGTGCGCCGTTCTTAATGGAATCCGTTTGTCCCGGCTTGACCTCCGCGACCCTCGGGATATCGCCTTTGCGCCCGTCCCGCCTTCAACATCTGGAAGATCATGCCGCCAACCCTTCTGTCGATGCAGTCCATCAACAAAACCTTCGGGGGCATCGCCGCTCTTACCGATGCCTCGCTCGTGGTGGAACCCGGTGAGGTCCATGCGCTGATCGGGCAGAACGGTGCCGGAAAATCG
>JANMDH010000272.1:0-9058 GCA_031376195.1 Gemmobacter sp.
CGTATCCGGCCCCGACAGGGCCACGAAACTGGTTTCCGCCGCACCATAGAAGGTCTGGATCCGCGCAGCGGGGAACAGCACCGAAAGGCGGGCCCGCAAGGCCCCGTCTAGGGCACCGCCGCCGACGACCAGCCGCGACAGGCCGGGCATGGCTTCGGCCCCGGCATCTGCCAGCATCCGCAACTGGACGGGGGTCGCGTAGAGAAGATGCACCCCCCTGCCCCGCAGTTCACGTCCTTGCCGGGCGGGGCTGATCCCTGCCAGCAGATGCAGGTCCGCGCCAAGATGCAGCGCCTCGATCCCCGCATAAAGCGCCAGCGAATGCGACAGCGCGCCCAGCACGGCGACGCGGGTGCCGGGCCCGATGCCGAACAGGGCCGCGTTGATGCGGAACGAGGCAATCCACGAAGCCTGCGTTCGCAAGATGCGGCGCGGGGTGCCTGTGCTGCCGCCGGTCAGGGTTTCGAACATGGGCAGGCTTGCCGCATCAGGGGCCGCATCAGGGGCCGGGCCTGCCACGCCGATGCGGAAGGGCAGACCGGCGTCTGCCGCAGCAAAGGCCACTTGGAGTGCGGCGACACCCGGCTGTTCGGCGATGACGGTTAAGGCAACGCCGCCCGGACCGTGCATGACACCGTCTGGCCCGGCAACGCGTGCCGCCCGGTGCCAGTAAAATTGCGTTTCGGCCTGTTCAGAGATCCGCGACGGAGGCATCCGATCCTTTCCCCGGTGCGGCGTCAGCCGGGCCGGAATTCCGCAGCCAGACCGCGCGCGCCTGCCAGCAGGACCGAGATATCGACCCCGACCGCCGTGAACCGCGCCCCCCAGCCGATACAGTCGCGCGCAAAGCCAGTGTCGCCCGTCAGGATGCCAGCCGGTTTGCCTGCCGCGACGATGGCCTTGATCGCCCGCTCTATCGCGAGGCAGACATCAGGGTGCGACGGGTTCCCGGGATGGCCCATGGATGCCGCAAGGTCGTTCGGCCCGATGAACAGCCCGTCAACCCCGTCCACTGCGGCAATCTGGTCGATGCGGGCCAGCGCATCGACGGTTTCCACCTGAACGATCAGGCACAGTTCCTGTTCCGCGCGGGTCATGTAATCGGTCACCAGTCCAAAGCGGTTGGCCCGGACGCTGCCTGCAACACCGCGGATGCCGCGCGGGGCATAGCGCATGGCCGCCACCGCGCGCCGCGCCTCGTCTGCGTTTTGCACATAGGGGATCAGCAGGGTCTGCGCGCCAAGGTCCAGCAGGCGTTTGATCAGAACGGGATCATTGTTCGCGGGCCGGACCACCGCACTGACCGGATAAGGGGCCATGGCCTGCATCATGCCGAGTGTATCTGGCACATCGGTCAGACTGTGTTCGGTGTCGATCACGATCCAGTCGAACCCGCAGCCTGCCAGCGCCTCGGCCACCACGGGGCCGGTGATCGTGTTCCAGAACCCGATCTGCTGACGTCCGTCGCGCAGGGCCTGTCTGAACCTGTTCGCGGGAAGGTTCATTTGCCCGCCAGAAGCGTGGCGACCCGGCGCAGGGCCAAGGCATAGCCTTCGGTGCCGCAGCCCGCGATGACGCCATCCGCGCGGAGCGAGACATAGGAGTGGTGGCGAAAGCTTTCGCGTTTGTGGACGTTGGAGATATGCACCTCGATCACCGGGCCTTCGAAGGTATAAAGGGCGTCAAGAATGGCCACGGACGTATGGGTATAGGCGGCGGGATTGATGATGACGGCGGATGCCTTGGCCCGCGCTTCCTGCACCCAGTCGACGAGTTGGCCTTCGTGGTTGGACTGGTGGAATTTGATCGACAGGCCCAGTTCCTCGGCCAGGGTGGACAGGCCTTCGGCCACGTCATCGAGGGTCTGGCGGCCGTAAATCTCGGGCTGGCGCAGGCCGAGAAGGTTCAGGTTCGGGCCGTTCAGGATGTAGATGGGTTTGGGCACGGGCATGATCCTGCACAGGGGTTTTGCAGACCTTAATGCAGTTTGCCCCGGGCGCGAAACCTGTCTTTCGGCGAATCGGCAAAATCATCGCAATGTCGCCATTCTAAAATTTTTCGGCGAAAAATTTTAGGACCATTCCCGTCGCTTGTGGGTGGATAAAAAGCGTCCGGGCATGGGGACCCGGACGCGAGGCTGCGTGTCAAGACCGGATCGGGCGCTGTCAGGCCACCTTTTCCAGCGCCAGTTCCGGGGTGATCCCCAAGGCATGGCAGACATCGCGGGTCAGGTGCGGGCGGTTCAGGGTGTAGAAATGCAGGTCTTCCACGCCTTCAGCGATTAGGGTGTCGCACAGTTCGGTGCAGAGCGCGATCGAAAGCAATTCTTCGCGCCCGTCCCGGGCGGCGGTGGCATAAGCATCGTCCAGCCACTGGGGCACCTTTGCGCCGCAGCGGGCGGCAAAGCGTTTGACGCCCGCCCAGTTGTCGATGGGCAGGATGCCGGGGATGATTTTGGCCGTGATGCCTTCGGCGACGCAGCGGTCGCGGAAGCGCAGGAAGGTTTCGGGTTCAAAGAAGAACTGGGTCAGGGCGGAGGTGGCCCCGGCAGCAACCTTTTCCCGGAGCCAGCGCACATCAGCCAGATCATCAGCGGCATCAGGGTGCGGTTCGGGATAGGCGCCGACGGCGAGGGTGAACCTGCCGGTTTCGGCAAGTGCCGCGATCAGTTCGACCGAGTTGGCGAACCCGTCGGGGTGGGGGGTAAAGCGGGCAGCGCCCTTGGGGGCGTCGCCGCGCAGGGCGACGATGTCGGTCACGCCGGCATCGGCATAGGCGGTGGCGATTTCGAGCGTTTCGGCACGGGTGGCGTCGACGCAGGTCAGGTGGGCCGCCACGCGCAAGCCGTAGTTGCGCCCGATGGTGGTGACCGCGTCATGCGTCAGTTTGCGGGTGGTGCCGCCCGCGCCATAGGTAACAGAGACGAAGGCGGGATCAAGGGGGGCGAGGGTCTGAACGGTTTCCCACAGCCGGAAGGACGCGTCGAGCGTCTGGGGCGGGAAGAATTCAAAGGATACGGACGGGGTCGTCATCGGCAAGGCTCCACTTCTGAAGGCTCTTGTCGCAGACCCGGTGATGTGAAACAAATTCATAATTCTAATGATGAATATGAGGATAGGCACAAGATGCATCTGGAGTTTCGCCATCTGCGGACGATCAAGGCGATCCATCAGGCGGGGGGGTTGGCCCGGGCGGCGGACCTTTTGAACATGACGCAGTCAGCGCTGAGCCATCAGGTAAAGGGGCTGGAGGATCAGGCGGGGGTGGAATTGTTCGTGCGGCGGTCCAAGCCGTTGAAGCTGTCGGCGGCGGGCCTGCGGATGCTGCGGGCGGCGGAGCGAATATTGCCGGAGGTGGATGCCTTGTCGGACGAATTCCGGGCGCTGAGGTCGGGCAAGAGCGGGCGGCTGCATATTGCGATCGAATGCCATGCCTGTTTCGACTGGCTGTTCCCGGTGCTGGCGCAGTTCCGCCATGCCTGGCCGGAGGTGGATGTGGACATCCGGGCGGGGCTGTCGTTCGAGGCACTGCCCGCCCTGATGCGCGAGGATGTGGATCTGGTGATTTCGTCCGATCCGGTGACCCTGCCGGGGGTGATCTTCAACCCGCTGTTCGATTATCACCCGATGTTCGTGGCGGCGGCGTCGAACCCTTTGGCGGCGAAAGAGGTGATCGTGGCGGAGGATTTCCGGGATCAGATGCTGATCACCTATCCGGTGGCGCGCGAACGGCTGGATGTGTTTACCGAACTGCTGGCACCGGCAAAGGTGGAACCGCGCGGGCAGCGGCAGGTGGAACTGACGGCGGTGATCCTGATGCTGGTGGGGTCGGACCGGGGGGTTTCGGTGCTGCCGGACTGGGTGCTGCGGGACGTGAAATCGAACGCGGATTATGTGACGCGGCCGCTTGGCCCGGGGGTGATCACGAAACGCCTGTATGCCGCGACGCGGGAGGATGACGCGACACAGCCCTTCATGGCGCATTTCCTGAAACTGGGGCGGAGCGAGCCGGTGAAGTTGCAGCGGGGGTAAGGCGGGCCATCAGGATTTCGTTCGCCGAAAGATCGCCCCTGCGATAGAGTTGCGCCAAACCTGACAAAGAGGCGGCGCGGGCACGGTATGATGGTTCGGACCTTGCGATGGTTTGCTCTGGCCGCGGTGGTGTCGGGCCCGGCATCGGCAGGCTGCCGCCTTGCCCTTGCACTGGGCATTGATGTGTCGCGGTCCATCAGTTCGGCGGATTATGAAATTCAACGCAGCGGGCTGCTGGCGGCATTGGCCGATCCTGCGGTGCGGGAGGCGTTTTTGAACCCGGCCGAACCCGTGGCTTTTGCGATGTTTGAATGGAGCGGGCCGGGCAGTCAGACGATGGTGACGGATTGGACCAAGGTGCGCGGGCCGCAGGATCTGGTGGCGATTGTCGACCGGATTGCAGCGCATCAGCGGGGTACGGAGCGTCAGACAACGGCCTTGGGCGAGGCACTGGCCTTTGCCCAAGGTGTGATGGAGGCGGCCCCGCGCGACTGCGAAACGCAGGTGCTGGACATGTCGGGGGATGGGCGGAACAACGAAGGGCGCAGTCCGGCGTTGGTCTATGCCGAACTGGATTTCGGCGCGATCACCGTGAACGGCCTTGCCATCGGGCAGCATGAAAGCGGGCTTGTGGCCTATTTCCAGAAAGAACTGATCCGGGGGCCGGGGGCGTTTGTTGAAGTTGCCCCGAGGCAGGTTGATTTTCCCGAAACGATCCGGCGCAAACTGCTGCGGGAACTGACCGAGCGGGTGATGGGGCAGACCGCACCGGGCATTGTGCCACAAGGCTAGTGCGCAACCCTTTCCTTTTGTGTCGCAGCCTAATATAGGCCCATGCCGGAACCGAACCGCCCACCGACCCGCCCGCAGACCCGGCCACCGAGCCACCCCAGGAGCAAAGACCCCATGCAAGGCAGCGCCAACCTAAACCTGATGATCAAGGCGGCCCGCAAGGCGGGGCGGAGTCTGGTGAAGGACTTCCGCGAGGTGGAAAACCTTCAGGTGTCGACCAAAGGCCCCGGCGATTTCGTGACAAAGGCCGACCGCGAGGCGGAACGGATCATCAAGGATGAACTGATGGGGGGCCGGCCGACCTATGGCTGGCTGGGCGAGGAGACGGGCGAGACGGCGGGGGCCGATCCGACGCGGCGCTGGATCGTAGACCCGCTGGACGGGACGACGAATTTTCTGCACGGGATGCCGCATTGGGCCGTGTCTATCGCACTGGAGCACAAGGGCGAGATTGTTGCGGCAGTGGTCTATGACGCGGCGAAGGACGAGATGTTCGTGGCGGAAAAGGGTGCGGGTTGCTGGATGAACGAGGCGCGGATGCGCGTGTCGGGGCGGCGTAGCATGGGGGAGGCGGTTTTTGCGACGGGCGTTCCGTATGGGGCGCGGCGGGGATTGCCGGAAACCCTGCAGGATCTGGCGCGGCTGATGCCGGTATGCGCGGGCGTGCGGCGATGGGGGGCGGCGGCGCTCGACCTCGCTTATGTCGCGGCGGGGCGCTATGACGGGTTCTGGGAACGGGGCCTGCAGCCGTGGGATATGGCGGCGGGGCTGTTGCTGGTGAAGGAAGCAGGCGGGTTGGTGTCAGCGATCCATGAGGGTGCGGATCTGCTGGACAGCGGCGACGTGATTTGCGCGAACGACGGCCTGTTCGCCGGGTTCAGCAAGGTGATCCGGGCGGCGTGAGCCTTTCGTCGGTGCGGGCGGAGCCTCCGGCGGGGATATTTTCGGACAGAAGATGACGGGTTAGCGGCGGGGCACCGGAGGGATGCGGCTGTGCGACACCGGGTAAGTGGCCACCGGATGCGGTGGCGCGCCGTGGGTGTAGTTCCAGAATTTCGGCCCCCCGCGCCGCAGCCAGAGGGGAATGGTCAGCGCGAGGCCTGCGGCGAACCCGCCGAGATGCGCGAAATAGGCAACACCGCCGTCGCTGTCCGAGGGGGAAAGGCCGCTCCATACCTGGAGGGCGAGCCAGAGGCCGAGGACGATCCAGGCGGGGATCGGGATGATGCGGAAGAAAATCAGGAAAAAGAAGAAGATGTCGATGCGGGCCTTGGGGAACAGCAGAAGATAACCGCCCATGACCCCGGCGATGGCACCCGAAGCGCCGACCATGGGGGCGAAGGATCGGGGGTCGGCGGCGATCTGGCCAAAGGCGGCGGCAGTGCCGCAGGCGAGGTAGAAGGCGAGAAAGCCGAAATGGCCGAACTGATCCTCCATATTGTCACCATAGATCCAGAGAAACAGCATGTTGCCGATCAGGTGCATCCAGCCGCCGTGAAGGAACATGGAGGTGAGGATGGTGTGGAGGTCGAGCCCGGCCATAGCCTTGGCGGGGATCAGGCCCCAGGTGATGTAGAACAGGCCGAGTTCACGTTCGGATTCGATGGGCAGCCAGTAGGCGAGAAAGATCAGCACATTGGCCAGCACCAATACATAGGTGACGTAAGGCGTTCTGGTCGATGGGTTGTGATCGCGGATCGGGAACATGGTTGCAAGGTTCCCGATCCGCGCGGATTGGTCAAGATGTGATGGTCAGGCCGGGCGTTTCAGGTCTGCCCCACTTCGGCCAGCAGCTGGGCGTTGCCGCCGGAGGCTGTGGTGTCGATGCAGACATGGCGTTCCAGCGTGACATGGGCGGCGTCGGGCATGCCGGTGATGAGCGGCAGGATCGGGCCGGGGCGGGCAGCGAGGGCCTGTCCGTGGGCGCGGGCCTGGCCCCAGTGAAGCGCGGCGGAAAATCCGGTCAGGCGGTTCAGGGCGGCGGGGTCGAGGCCAGGAGCCTCAACCGCGAGGCCGCCGAGGGCGCGGATGGCGCGGGCCTGGGTGGCGGCTGTTGCAGCGCCCGGTCCGAGGCAGAGGAGCGGGGCACGGGCATAGGCGGACAGGCGGTTGGATTCGCCGGTGGGGCCGGGAAGATCAATGGCGGACAGGGCGAGCGGCGCGGGATGCTGCGCGGTGAGGCGGCGCTGAACATCAGCCTCGGCCATCGGGGCGGTTTCAGGGGTGGTTTCCGCGTCGGGCGGGGTGGGTGCGGGGGCGGCGCAGAAGCGGGCGAGGTAATGCGGCCCGCCGGCCTTTGGCCCGGTGCCGGACAGGCCTTCGCCGCCGAAGGGCTGGCTGCCGACGACCGCCCCGATCTGGTTGCGGTTCACATAGACGTTGCCCGTGTGCAGCGCGCCCACGACGGCCTGAACCCGGTCATCAATACGGGTGTGCAGGCCGAAGGTCAGGCCATAGCCGGTGGCGTTCACGGCGGCGATGACGGCGTCCAACTGGCTGGCCTTGAAGGTGGCGATGTGCAGGACAGGGCCGAAGATTTCGCGGGGCATGTCGGCGATGCCGGTAACGCGGATCACGGTGGGGGCGATGAAATGGCCTGTGGCTGGCGTGGTAAGTTCTTTTAACACCCGTCCTTCGGCGCGGGCGGCGGCGATATAGGCGGTGATGCCGGATTGTGCATCGGCGTCGATGACCGGGCCAACGTCGGTGGTGAGGTGCCAGGGATCGCCAAGGGCCAGGTCATCCATCGCGCCGAACAGCATTTCGGTGAGGTTTTCGGCGATGTCCTGCTGCACATAAAGGCAGCGGAGGGCGGAACAGCGTTGCCCTGCGGACTGGAAGGAGGCGGCCAGAATGTCGCGAACGGCCTGTTCCGGCAGGGCGGTGCTGTCCACCAGCATGGCGTTCAGGCCCCCCGTTTCGGCGATCAGCGGGGTTCCGGGGGTAAGGTGGTCGGCCATGCTGCGGCGGATCAGAAGTGCTGTGTCGGTCGAGCCGGTGAAGGCCACGCCGTTGACGCGGGGGTGCTTTGTCAGGGCGGCCCCTACGGTGGCCCCATCGCCGGGAAGGAGTTGCAGGGCGGTTGCGGGAACACCAGCGCGCAGCATGAGGTCAATGGCGAGGGTGGCGATCAGGGGGGTCTGTTCGGCGGGTTTGGCAAGGACGGCATTGCCGGCGGCGAGGGCGGCGGCGATCTGGCCGCAGAAGATGGCGAGGGGGAAGTTCCAGGGGCTGATGCAGACGAACAACCCGCGCGGGGGGGCGGTCAGGGCGGCGGCCCCGGCGGCGTAATAGCGCAGGAAATCAACTGCTTCGCGCAGTTCGCTCACGGCGTCCGGCAGGGATTTTCCCGCCTCGCGCGCCAGCAGGGCGAAGATGCGGCCATGATCGGATTCCATCAGGTCAGCGGCGTGGTTGAGGATCGTGGCGCGGTCGGCGGTGGGGGCGTTCCATGGTTGTGCGGCGGTCAGGGCGGTTTCAACATCGGCAGGGGACGCTGTGACCAGATGCCCGACCAGAGCCCCGGTCGCGGGGTTCGAGACGACGATGCGGGCATTGCCGATGACGTGTCCGGCGATGCGGGGACCGCCTTCGAAGATCGTCGCGGCAAAGTCGCCGCGCACGGCATTGACTGCCGCAAGGTCGCCCGCATCCGTCAGATCCCAGCCGCGTGAGTTTTGCCGCGCGCCGAAGAGTTTCGGCCCCGTCGCAATCGCGGGGTTGGCGGCGGGTGTGAGACGCGCCATCGCGTCAAAGGGGCAGGCGGCGACGGTTTCGGGCGACACATCCTCATCAACGATCTGGTTGACGAAGCTGGAGTTTGCGCCGTTTTCCAGCAGGCGGCGGACAAGGTAGGCGAGCAGATCGCGGTGCGCACCGACCGGGGCATAGATGCGGCAGCGGGTGCCCTGCCCTGTCAGGACGATATCGTGAAGGCGTTCGCCCATGCCGTGCAGGCGTTGAAATTCATAGGCTTTTTTATCCTGCCCCATGTCGAGGATCGCGGCCACGGTATGCGCATTATGGGTCGCAAACTGGGGATAGATGCGGTCGGTCATGCCCAGCAGTTTTTTGGCGTTGGCGATGTAGCTGACATCGGTTGCCTGTTTGCGGGTGAACACGGGGAAGGAGGCGACGCCCAGAACCTGCGCGCGTTTCACCTCGGCGTCCCAGTAGGCGCCCTTGACGAGGCGGACCATGATCCGGCGGTCAAGACGGGTCGCCAGATCATGCAG
>JANMDH010000036.1:0-2403 GCA_031376195.1 Gemmobacter sp.
GTCCCGGTGGGCGAAGCGATGATGGCCTGTGTGATCCTCGATCACCTGCTTCTGGACAGGGGACAGACGGGCGCGGCGCGGGGATTGATCGGGTAACATCGCCCCGTCAGCCAGCCGCCACCGTCTGCCACAGCAGACGCAGGGCCAGCAATGTCGAGGTGATCACCAGCAGCGGCTTGATCAGCTGCGCGCCGATCCGCATGGCGAGGCGTGATCCGATGACGGCCCCGGCGATCTGCGCCAGCCCCATGGCAAGACCGATCCCCCACATCGGCGCGCCGGTGAGTGAGAATGCGATCAGCCCCCCAAGGTTGGAGGCGAAATTCAGTAATTTGGTGTGGGCGGTTGCCTTCAGCACGCCATAGCCTGCCAGCAGGACGAAGCCGACCATATAGAACGCGCCAGCCCCGGGACCGATCAATCCATCATAGGCCCCTATGGTAGGGACGATCAGGGCGGTGAAAACGGCAGGCCGCATCCGCTGCGCCCTGTCCTGATCGGTCAGGCCGGGCTTCAGGGCGAAGAACGCCGCGATGCCGATCAGGATGACGGGCAGGGCAAGACGGAGTATTTCCGTCGGCACGGCGGTTGCGAACAGCGCGCCCGCGATCCCGGCGGCAAAGGCGATCATCGCAGATGGCAGCTGACGTCGCAAATTGACATGCCCGGCGCAGGCATAGGAAAATGCTGCGGTGGCGGCGCCGAATGATCCTTGGATCTTGTTTGTGGCGAGCGCGGTGATCGGTGAAGCCCCGCACAGCAGCAGGACGGGCACCGTGATCAGCCCGCCGCCCCCGGCAATGCTGTCGACAAATCCCGCGACAAAGGCCGCAAGGAGCAGCAAGGCAGCCAGTTCAACCGTAATCTCGATCATCCCAGATCGAAGCGCTTGTGGATGCGGCCGACAAGGGTGCCGTCCAGCAGACGATATTCCGGGTCGCTGCCATAATCGACAAAACCAAGGCGCGTGTAATATCCAAGACCCGGCACATTGTCGGCTCGGATCGTGGCATTGATAACCGGGAGCTTTCTTTGCCGCGCCAAGTCAAGCGTCGCCTTGAACAGGGCGTGACCCGCACCGCTGCGCTGACGTTCCGGGTCGATGAAGGTCCCGATCCCAGCCCAGCCTGCAGGCAGACCACCATAGAAATCCAGCGCCTGAAACCCGATCATCCCAGTGCTGTCTTCGGCCAACTGACAGGAAATGGCAGCAGGTTCGGCCATGTAAAGGGCGATAAAATAATCCGCCGACATTTCCACTTCATGCGCGGTTGTCCCCCCGATGCGGATGATCGCATTCTGAATGGCCAGCAGCGCAGGCACATCGGCAGGTGTCGCCTTCCGGACGATCAGCGTCATTCCACAAATTCCTCCCGTGTATAGCCCTGCATGAACAACAGTGCCGTCAGATCCCCATGGTTCACCCGGATGTCGCACTGCACAGCGACACTCGGTTTCGCGTGCAGCGCAACACCTGCTCCCGCCCGGTTCAGCATCGCCAGATCATTCGCCCCATCCCCCACAGCCATGGCATCCGCAGGCGTGATCCCCAGCCGTGCGCTGATATCCTCCAGCGCCGCCAGCTTTGCCGCTTTGCCCAGAATCGGGTCCGCCACTTTCCCCGTCAGAACGCCGCCCTCCACCAACAACGTGTTCGCCCGGTTCTCATCAAACCCCAGCCGCGCTGCAATCGCGGTCGTAAACGACGTGAACCCCCCCGACACCAGCGCTGCATAACCCCCGTTTGCCTTCATCGTGGCCAGCAAGGCTGGCCCCCCCGGCATCAGCGTGATCCGGTCGCGCAGCACACTTGCGATCACCGTTTCGGGCAGACCCCCGAGCAAGCCCACACGTTCCCGCAAGGCATCCTCAAAGTCCAACTCGCCATTCATCGCGCGCGCCGTGATGGCAGAAACCTGCGCCCAGACACCCGCCTCATCCGCCAGTTCATCGATGCATTCCTGCTGGATCATCGTGCTGTCCATATCGGCGATCAACAGCCGCTTTCGCCGCCCCGCAGCCACCTGCACAACCAGATCGATGCCGAGCTGCTGCATTCCCGCCCACACCTCCCACCGGTTCGAGGGCATCGCCTCCACCCCGAACTCCGCCGCCACCCCCGGCTGAAGCCAAGTCGCATCCCCGCCCCCCCAAGCATTGCGCAGAGCCTCGACCGTGGCGCGGTCGAGGATGGATCGGGAGGGGTCGGTCAACAAGGTGGCGATGAACATGAGGTGTCGCTTTCGGATCGCAGAACGCCGCCTTAGCCGCAAAATTTTGCTTGCGCCACCCCGTCTGCAAAGCTATCCCCCCGATTGGGACACCCTTCCCCAACGAAGGGCACTTATCTGGAAGGATACCATGTCTGATCTGCACACACCGGCCCAGCGCCCGGCCAATCCG
>JANMDH010000308.1:0-2600 GCA_031376195.1 Gemmobacter sp.
TGTCGCCCAGAACCGCCCGCAGTTCCGCCTCGCCAATCCCCACCGCCTGCCGCACCTGTGCTTCGCGCGCGTCGCCGTCCAGATCCGTGGCCACGATCAGCCGCGCGCCTGACAGGGGCTGACCGGCGTCCATCACCGCCCCCTTGCCCCCGGAAAGCAGCCAGCGCGGCGCATCCCCCTTGCGCCGCAGCCCGATCCTGTCCGGGTAGGCGAGGGCGGCCATCTGCGCCACCGAAAGGCCCACGGGCGTGCCCTGCACCATCCGCCCCAACCGCCGCGATTCCTCGCGTATCCGCTCAACTGATGCCCGATGCGGCGCATAAGGCGTGTCCCGCTCCACGCCCTTGGGGTCGCGCAGCGCCGCCATCCGCAGGTTCAGGTCCGGCGGTGCCCCCCGCAACGGATCGCGTTCCCCCAGCAGTGCCGCCAGCAGCGCCGCCTCAGGCCCGCCACCCGCCCGGATCATCATATGCGACAAACGCGGATGCAGCGGCAGCCCCGCCATCGCCCGCCCGTGATCGGTGATCCGGCCCGCCGCCAGCGCGCCCAAGGCGGTCAGCAGGGCCTGCGCCTCGGCCAGTGCGCCTGCGGGGGGCGGCGTCAGGAACGGCAGGTCGGTCGATCCCCAGACCGCGCATTCCAATGCCAGCCCCGCCAGATCGGTCGCCGCAATTTCGGGCGGGGGAAAGGCTGCCAGCCCGCCTTCCTCGCCTTTCGACCACATGCGGTAGCAGACACCCGGTGCCACCCGCCCCGCGCGGCCCCGGCGCTGTTCCGCCTCGGCCTTCGTCACCCGTTCCGTGACCAGCCGCGCCATCCCCGACCCTGCGTCGAACCGCGACCGCCGCGCCCGCCCTGCATCCACCACCACCCGCACTTGCGGGATCGTCAGGGATGTTTCCGCGATCGACGTGGCCAGCACCACCTTGCGCCCTGCGATGGGGGCAAGTGCCGCGCGCTGCGCCGCAAAGTCCATCGCGCCGAACAGGGGGGCCAGTGTCACCCCCGCCGGAACCCGCCCCTTCAGCAGCGATTCCACTCGCCGGATCTCGCCTTCGCCGGGCAGGAACACCAGCACCGCCCCGTCGTCCGTTTCCGTCAGTGCCTGCAGCACCAGTGCCGCCGCCTCTGCCTCCAGCCGCGCCGCAGCGGCCAGGGGGCGCGCCAGCCAGCGCGTTTCCACCGGGAACGCCCGCCCTTCGGACGTGATCACCGGCGCATCCCCCATCAGGGCCGCCACGGGTGCTGCATCCAGCGTTGCCGACATCACCAGCAGCATCAGATCAGGCCGCAACGCCGCCCGCGCCTCCAGACACAGGGCAAGGCCGAAATCGGCGTTCAGGCTGCGTTCGTGGAATTCATCGAAGATCACCGCGCCCACGCCCTCCAGCCCCGGATCGGATTGCATCCGGCGCGTCAGGATGCCTTCGGTCACCACTTCGATCCGGGTCGCAGGCCCCACCTTCGCCTCGCCCCGCATCCGGTAGCCGATGGTCTGGCCCACCGCCTCGCCCAGCGTTTCGGCCATCCGCTCCGCCGCCCCGCGCGTGGCCAATCGCCGGGGTTCCAGCATCAGGATGCGCCCCGGGGCCAGCCCCGCCGCCAGCAACGCGAGGGGCACCCGCGTGGTCTTGCCCGCCCCCGGTGGGGCCTGCAACACCGCCATCCCCCGCGCGCCAAGGGCGGCAAGCAGGGCGGGGATCGCATCATCGATGGGAAGGGGGGTGAAATGTAGGGTGCGCATTCATCGCGCACCGCTGTCCAAGAATGGTGCGCCACGAATGCGCACCCTACGGATCGCTAAGGACTGCGGGGCAGAGGGCATGATTTCACACACTGTTCATTCCCGCCGGATGATCGGCGCGTGCAAGCACCATATCCCTACTGCCGGACCAGCCGCGCCTTTCCGTACAGCGTGTCCATCGACACTTCGGTCACCTGCATCGTCCCGTCGCCCGTCGGCGAATAGATCAGGCTGAACGGGAACCGCGTTTTTTCCGCCAGGTCTTCCGCCGAATAGCCCGCCAGCCTGCGGTATTCGCCCTGGCACACCACCTGTTCCCCCGCCGCCTGCCGTTCGCCCGTGCGGACCTGGCTTTGACGGCGCCCGTCGAACATCTGCACGTTTACCTGGCATTCCGCCCCCGCCTCCACATTGCGCAGCGTCGCATACAGCGCTGTCAACGGGTCAACCGTCCCGCCCATCGTCGCCGGATCCACGTCAAAGGGTTTCGGCGCGCGTGGCGGGTTATAGCTTTTCACCTGCGGCACGCCCGATTTATAGGCCATCACCGCCTGCGACTGGCGTTTGCCGGTATCCGCGTTTTCGGAATAGGTCGCGGGTGTGTAAGCCCCGCCCCGCACCGTGCCGTTCGAGCTTGCGTCATAGCGGATCTTGCGCAGCAGGCTGGCAAGGCCCGTCGTTTTCAACTGGCCCGTCACCGCATAATTCGCCCCGTCCTGCACCCCCGAAAACGACAGTGACCCCGCCTTGATTCCTTTCAGGATCAGATCAAACCTGCCCTGATCTTCCTGCGCCGCCGCCGGGGTGGCCAAAAGCGTGACAATCCCTGCGGCCAATCCAAAGCCGCGAATAGCTG
>JANMDH010000315.1:0-4952 GCA_031376195.1 Gemmobacter sp.
CGAATCGCCTGCGAAGGCCAAGACAATCAACAAATATCTGGGGCCGGCTACACGGTTCTTGCCTCTTACGGTCACGTCCGCGACCTGCCGCCCAAGGACGGATCGGTCGATACCGAACATGATTTCGAGATGCTCTGGGAAGTCGGGGCCGACAGCAAGAAACACGTTCGCGCGATTGCCGAGGCGCTGAAAACCGATGACACGCTGATCCTTGCGACCGACCCCGACCGTGAGGGCGAGGCGATCAGCTGGCACCTGCAAGAGGCGCTCGCCAGCAGCCTGAAAAAGGGCAAGCACGTCAGTCGCGTCACCTTCAACGCGATAACCAAATCGGCAGTTACCGAGGCGATGAAGAACCCGCGTCAGGTGGATGTACCGCTGGTGGAGGCATATCTGGCGCGGCGCGCCCTGGACTATCTGGTGGGGTTCAACCTGTCGCCCGTGTTGTGGCGCAAGCTGCCGGGGGCGAAATCTGCGGGGCGTGTGCAGTCGGTTTGTCTGCGCCTGATCGTGGACCGCGAGATGGAGATCGAGGCATTTCGCGCCCGCGAATTCTGGACGGTGGCGGCCTTGCTGGCGACTCCAAGAGGTCAGGAATATGAGGCGCGCCTGACGGTCCTCGGCGGCAAGAAACTGGACAAATACGACATTCCCACAGCGGCGGCTGCCGAACTTGCGGTTCAGGCTGTCACTTCGCGAACATTGACGGTGGCGTCGGTGGAATCAAAACCGGCCAGCCGCAACCCTTATGCACCCTTCATGACCTCCACCCTGCAACAGGAAGCCAGCCGCAAATTCGGCATGGGGGCCAAGCAGTGCATGAACGCGGCCCAGCGTTTGTACGAAGCGGGGCATATCACCTATATGCGGACCGACGGCATCGACATGGCACCCGAGGCGGTGATGGCCGCGCGCGATGCGATCAAGGCACGGTTCGGGGCGGCCTATGTGCCCGACAGCCCGCGTATGTACAAGAACAAGGCCAAGAACGCGCAGGAAGCGCATGAATGTATCCGCCCGACTGAAATGATGGCGGATGCCGAAAAACTGCGCTTGACCGAGGCGGATCAACGCAAGCTGTATGACCTGATCTGGAAACGCACCATCGCCAGCCAGATGTCTGCGGCGCGGATGGAACGCACGGCGGTTGACGTGTCATCGGCGGATGGCCAGGTGACCCTGCGTGCGACGGGGCAGGTCGTGCTGTTCGATGGCTTTCTGAAGGTTTACGACGAAGGCCGCGACGAGGATGCCGAAGACGAAGGCCGCCTGCCGCAGATCATGCAGGGCGAGGCGGCGGACAAACGCTCCATCACCCCGGAACAGCATTTCACCCAACCGCCGCCACGCTACACCGAGGCGACCTTGGTGAAACGGATGGAGGAGTTGGGCATCGGGCGGCCATCGACCTATGCGTCGATCCTGACCACGATCCAGGACCGCGAATATGTGCGGCGCGACAAGAACCGTTTGATACCCGAGGATAAGGGGCGCTTGGTCACGGCGTTCCTGACGAACTATTTCCGCAAATATGTGGAATATGACTTCACCGCCGATCTGGAATCGCAACTTGATGACGTGTCGGCGGGTGAACGGAACTACAAGGAAGTCCTCGCCCGGTTCTGGCGGGATTTCTCGGCGGCGATTGCGGAAACGGCGGATCTGCGGATTGGCGAGGTTCTGACAAAGATCGACGAATTTCTGGCCCCGCACCTGTATCCTTTGCGCGAAGACGGGGGTGATCCGCGCATCTGTCAGGTTTGCGGCACCGGGCGTCTGCATCTGAAAACGTCCCGCGCGGGCGGGGCCTTCATCGGCTGCGGGAATTACCCGGAATGCCGGTACACGCGGCCGATATCAGGGGCCGAGGACGGATCCGGTATCTCGCCTGACGGGCAGGTTCTGGGGCAGGACGCGGATGGTGCGGCCATTTCGCTGCGCGCCGGGCGCTTTGGCCCCTATGTGCAACGGGGTGAGGCGACGGCCGATGTGCCAAAACCGCCCCGCGCCAGCCTGCCCAAGGGATGGGCACCTGAAACGATCACCCTCGAACGGGCGATCACCCTGTTGAACCTGCCGCGCCCGATCGGGCCGCACCCCACCGACGGGGTGTTGGTGGAGGCGGGGATCGGGCGCTATGGCCCTTACGTGAAACACGGCAGCACCTATGCGAACATTGCGGACGTGGAAGAGGTGTTCACCATCGGGATGAACCGGGCCGTCGAAGTGTTGGCGACAAAATTCACGCGGGGACGTGGCGCTGCAGCACCTGCCGGGCCGTTGCGGGAATTGGGCGACCACCCCGACGGCGGCATCGTGTCGGTGATGCCGGGGCGCTATGGGGCGTACATCAAATGGGCCAAGGTGAACGCGACCTTGCCCAAAGAACTGACACCGGAAGAGGTGACCCTGGAAGAGGCGCTCGCCCTCGTGGCGGAAAAGGCGGGCAAGGGAGGCAAGGCGAAAAAGGCCCCTGCGAAAAAGGCGGCGGTGGCGAAAAAGCCAGTGGCAAAGGCAAAGGCGACTGTGAAAAAGGCGGCAGTGAAAAAAGCCCCTGCGAAAAAAGCCCCCGCAAATAAAGTGGCGGCGAAGGCGGCGGAATAGGTCGGAACTTCACTCACGCTGGGGGGCAGACGGACGCTACCCCCGCGGGTTCACCAGTTTGCCCATCACGTCGTTTGAGCGGATCACCCCGCAGGGTTCGCCGTCTTGTGTCACCGTCATGTCATTCGCCCCGTCGCGGATCAGTTCCATGACCTCTTTCACCGGCATTTCCGCGTCAACCGCCCGTTCCCCGCCGGTCCCCGGCACCATCACATCGCGCGCCGTCAGCACCGACAGCGGGTTCATATGCGCGACGAACTCTGCCACATAATCGCTGACCGGGTTTGCGATGATCTCGCGCGCGGTGCCGCATTGCACGATGCGCCCCCCATCCATCAGCGCGATCCGGTTGCCGATCTTGAACGCCTCGTCCAGATCGTGGCTGACAAAGATGATGGTGCGTTTCAATTTTGCCTGAAGGTCCAGAAGTTCATCCTGCAACCGCGACCGGATCAGGGGGTCCAATGCCGAAAACGGCTCATCCATCAGCAGGATCGGCGCATCCGTCACGAACGCCCGCGCCAGACCAACACGCTGCTGCATCCCGCCGGATAACTCCCCCACCTTGCGCTCGGCCCACTGGGTCAGGTTCACCAGCGCCAGTTGCGCGTCCACCTTGGGGGCGCGCTGTTCCGGCGTCAGACCGGCGAGTTCCAGGCCCAGCCCCACGTTTTCGCGCACCGTCCGCCAGGGCAGCAGGCCGAATTGCTGGAACACCATCGCAATCCGGCTCAGGCGCAGGCGGCGCAAGGTTTCCGGGCTGGCATGGGTGACCGACACCATCTTGTCACCATCCGATACCCGCACCTCGCCCCGCACCACGGGGTTCAGGCCGTTCACCCCGCGCAGCAGCGTGGATTTCCCCGATCCCGACAGCCCCATCAGCACCAGAATTTCGCCCTGCGCCACAGTCAGCGAACAGTCGTGCACCCCCAACACCTGCCCCGTGGATTTCTGAATCTCTGATCTTGTCTGGCCTTGATCCATCAGGGGCAGGGCACGGTCCGGGCGGTCACCGAAAACGATGCTGACCTTGTCGAATTCAACAGCGTTCATCGGCGTGTCATCCTCAGCATGCGGTCCAGAACGATTGCCAGAACCACGATCACGGCCCCCGCCTCAAACCCCAGGTCGGCCTTCACCTGATTCAGCGCGCGCACGACCGGCACGCCCAGGCCGTCGGCCCCCACCCACGCCGCGATCACCACCATCGACAGGGACAGCATGATGGTCTGGTTCAACCCCGCCATGATCTGCGGAAAGGCATAAGGCAGCTCCACCTTCCACAGCACCTGTTGGCGCGTGGCCCCAAAGGCCGTCGCCGCCTCGATCAGGGCCGTGGGGGTGGACGCGACGCCAAGCTGCGTCAGGCGAACCGAGGCCGGTATGACGAAGATGATCGAGGCGAGCAGACCGGGAACCATCCCAATCGAAAACAGGATCACAAACGGGATCAGATAGACCGGCGTGGGCAGTGTTTGCATCAGATCCAGCACTGGTTCCATCCAGGCGAACATTCGTGGGCGATGGGCGGCGGCGATACCGACCGGCACGCCGATGGCCATGCAGATGATGCAGGAAAACAGCACCAGCGTCAGGGTTTCGGTTGTCGCTTCCCAATAGCCCTGATTCAGGATGTACAGAAACCCGATGAACACCAGAAGGCAGGTCTGCCAGCGGCGTTGAATGGCCCAGGTCAGGGCGACAAACAGGGCGATGATCACCAAAGGCGGCGGATATTGCAGCAGGTACAGCACGCCTTCGATGGCTGCTTCGGCCCCGTCCTTGAAATAGTCGAACAGAAACCCCGCATTCACGTTCAACCAGTCAAACGCAGTCTTGGCCCAATAGCCAATCGGAATTTTGGGAATATCGGTCCAGTCCATGCGGTTCCTTCACAGCCCCGGGGCAAACCCGGGGCGTCATCCTTTGGGCAAAATGAAGGGCCCCGGACCGGCGTCCGGGGCGGTCGTTGTCTTACTGAAGTGCTGCTGCCACGGCCGCTTTGGCATCACCACCGTCTTTGGTGGTCACCCCGTCCAGCCAAGGTTCCCACACCGTGGGGTTCGCCGCCAGCCATGCCTTCGCCGCATCTTTCGGATCCGCGCTGTCGTTCAGGATCGCGCCCATGATCTCGGTCTCCATCGGCAGCGTGAACGCCAGATTGGTCAGCAGTTTGCCCGTATTCGGGCATTCCGTGACGTATCCCGCGCGGGTGTTCGTGGCGACAATCGCCCCGCCGAAGTCTGGCCCGAACACATCGTCCCCGCCGGTCAGATAGGTCATCTTGAAATTCGCGTTCATCGGGTGCGGTTCCCACCCCAGAAAGATGATCGGCTTGGCGTCCG
>JANMDH010000339.1:0-3452 GCA_031376195.1 Gemmobacter sp.
GTCTGCATCATCACCTCATGCTGCGGCGTCCTGATTGACGCCCCTTGGCCCCAAGGGTAAGCCGAACACCGACCCTTTGCCAGACAGGACCGCCCATGGCCGACCCCAAATTCGCCCCCCGTATCTTTTCGGGCATCCAACCCTCCGGCGGCCTGACCCTGGGCAACTATCTGGGCGCCCTCAAACGCTTTGTCGAAAAGCAGGATGAAGGGATCGAAACGGTCTATTGCCTCGTCGACATGCACGCGATCACCGTCTGGCAGGACCCCGCCAAACTGCGTCAGCAAACACGCGAGGCGGCCGCCGGTTTCATCGCCTCCGGCATCGACCCCGCACGGTCCATCCTCTTCAACCAAAGTCAGGTAACGGCGCATGCCGAACTTGGCTGGATTTTCGGCTGCATCGCCCGCATGGGCTGGATGAGCAGGATGACCCAGTGGAAAGACAAGGCCGGCAAGAACTCCGAGGCGGCCTCCCTTGGCCTGTTCGCCTATCCCGCTCTGATGGCCGCCGACATCATGGCCTACAAGGCCACGATGGTGCCTGTGGGCGAAGATCAGAAACAGCATCTGGAACTGACCCGCGATATCGCGATCAAGTTCAACAACGACTACGGCGTGGATTTTTTCCCGGTCGTCGAACCGATCATCGAAGGGGCCGCCACCCGCGTCATGTCCCTGCGTGACGGCACCAAGAAAATGTCGAAATCCGACCCAAGCGATCAAAGCCGGATCAACCTGACCGACGATGCCGACACGATTGCAAAGAAAATCCGCAAGGCCAAGACCGATGCCGAACCGCTGCCCGACACCCTCGAAGGCCTGAAAGACCGACCCGAGGCGCGCAATCTGGTCAATATCTACGCGGCCCTTGCCGGAATGACACCGCAGGCCGTCATCACCCAGAACGCCCGTGCGCCGTTCGGCACCTTCAAACCCGCCCTCGCCGATCTGGCCGTGGCCAAACTGGAACCGATCACGCGCGAAATGACCCGCCTGATGAAAGACCCCGCCGAGATTGACCGCATCCTTGGCGCTGGGGCCGACCGTGCCGAAGCCATCGCGCGGCCCATCGTCGATCAGGTCTATGACATCGTCGGCATGATCCGCTCACGGTCCAAAAGATGATCCGCTGGGCGGCACGGGCAGGACTGACAATCCTGTTGGTGCTGTCCTGCGCGCTGACGTTTTCCGGGGCGGCGCAGGTTCTGCGCGACCCGCTGATCCGCCCGATGGTTGACGCCTCGCTGGATGAGATTGCAGCAGCCTCCGACCGCATGATGGCAACCGACGCCACCCCGGATCGCATAACGCAGCGCCTGACCGAACTGCTGGACGAAGCCCCCCGCAACTGGCTGGCGATTCAGGCCGTCGAAGGCGTTGCAGTGGAACGCGGGATCACCCTGCCCGCCGACCTGACCACCCACCGCACCACCCTTTGGGACGAAGACAGCGGCTATATTGCCCAGGCCGGGGATTGTGCATCCTGCATCTGGGATGCGGGCACCTGCACTCTGACCAACGCCCTGATCTGCAATGCTCCTGTCGCCATCTCGCCCGTCGGTGATGTCGTGGGTCTTGGCCGCGCCGGCGTCGCCTGGGCCACAGGCGGCGATGTCGACCGGATCGACCTTGCCTTGTCCATCATCGGCATCGGGGCCACTGCCGCCATCCTCGCCTCCGGTGGCACGTCGATCACCCTCAAACTCGGCGCAGGCACGATCAAACTGGCCCGCAAAATGCGCCTCATCTCGCCCCGCTTGACCGGACTTCTGTCCGATGTCGCCACCCGTGGCATCGACTGGCAGCTTGTGGCCCGCATGGATTTTACCGACCCCGCCCGCCTGATCCGCCCTGACGTCATCGCCCCCCTTGCCAACATCGCCTCTGACATGGGTCGCATCGGGCGCGCCCTGCCCGCCACCGAAACGCTGCACCTGATCCGCTACATTGACGACGTCACCGATGCCCGCCGCCTTGCCAATGCCGCCGACGCGCTTGGCCCGAAAACCCTTGGCCGGATCGAAGTCCTTGGCAAATCCCGTTTCCTGCGCGCCACCGTCCGCGCCTCTAACCTTGCCTTGCAAACCCTTGCAGGCGTCATCGGCCTGATCGCCAGTCTTGCCAGCGCCCTGATCAGCATCGGCCAGTCCATGATCCTGCGTCTGACCCATCGCCTGATCCGCAAACCCGCCTGATGCCCTTGCACACCCGCTGCCTCATCCGTTCGTCACGGTCAAAGCAACTGGCGGTCATTTGACGGCTGTCACATCCCCGATTCAGAATCACGCCAATGTGCCTTGTGGATTGAATCGGGCCGCCTGTCCCCCCTGACCGCTGCCACCGGGCGTCCCTGCCCTAGGTGCGCGGCTGGCCCGTTCTGCCCCCGGACGCATCCCCTTGTCGTCCGGGGGCTTTTTTCTCTGCCGCAGAATACCTGTGCGCCCACGGCGTTTGATAACCTGTGGTTCCCGCGTACTGTGCGGACACCAACCATTGGAGTTTGCCATGCCCGTGCCCACCCTGTCTGTGCCCGCCAAGTCTGTGCCCGCCAAGTCTGTAAAAGCACCTCCCGAAACCCGCATCGGCCACGTTCACCTGAAGGTCGCCGATCTGGAGCGGGCCATCGCGTTTTATTCCGACATCCTCGGCTTTGAACTCACCTCCCGCTACGGCCCCCAGGCCGCCTTCTTGTCCGCTGGTGGCTATCACCCCCATATTGGCCTCAACACCTGGGAAAGCCTTGAGGGCACATCGCCCCCTCCCGGCCATACCGGCCTGTATCACACCGCCTTTCTTTACCCCGACCGCGCCAGCCTTGGGGCCGTCCTCAAGCGGGTCGTCGATGCAGGCATCCCGATTGACGGGGCCGCCGATCATGGCGTGTCCGAAGCCGTCTATCTGCGCGATCCCGATGGCAACGGGGTAGAGTTGTACCGTGACCGCCCCGAGGCGGACTGGCCCCGGGATGCCCACGGCAATCTGACCATGTCGAATGCCCGCCTTGATGTGAATGCCTTGCTCGCCGAAGCCGCCTGAAACCACGCCTCACCCGTTGCCAGTCGTCCGCCCATGCGTCACTATCCCGCCGATTGGGGGATCCAAAAAATGCGCAAGTTTCTCGTCGTCCTGGACGATACCCGCGAATGCCTGAACGCCATGCGCTTTGCCGCCATGCGCGCGGCAGCCACCGGGGGCGGCGTCCAGATCCTGTCAGTTATCGCCCCCGAGGAATATCAGCACTGGATGGGTGTCGCCGATCTGATGCGCGCCGAAGCCCGCGAACGGATCGAGGCGCATTTCGAAGTCTTCGCTAAATGGATGCGCGACAAAAAAGGCGTGAACCCCGAACTCGTCATCCGTGAAGGCGACCCGGTGGCCGAGATTCTGGCGCAGGTGAAAGAAGACCCCTCCATCGGTATCCTCGTGCTCGGCGCCGGGGCCGACAAATCC
>JANMDH010000348.1:0-3426 GCA_031376195.1 Gemmobacter sp.
CGCCCCTCGGGCCCTGCCATCGCGCCCTGCGGAACAATCTCCGTCCGCATCGGCACATATCCCGACAGTATGATCCCCCGGTGATCCGCCAGAACCCCCGCCAGCACATCCCCCGCCGCCCCCTGCCCCCCCGCAATCGCCACCTTGCGCCGCGCAAACGCCTCCGTGCGCGCCTGCGCCTTGATCTCGTCCAGGCTCATAACAGCACCACCGTCGCCAGCCCCAGAAACGCAAAGAACCCCATCACATCCGTCAGCGTCGTCACGAACGTCCCCGACGCCAACGCCGGGTCCAGCCCCATCCGCTCCAACGTCAGTGGCACCAGAACCCCCCCCAGTGCGGCCACCACCTGATTGACGATCATCGCCCCCGCCAGCACCGCCCCCAGCGCCGGGTCCCCAAAGATCAACGCCCCCGCCAACCCCAGGATCAGCGCCAGCCCCAGCCCGTTCAGAAACCCCGCGATCACCTCCCGCACCACCACCCGCCGCGCATTCGCCCGCGTCAGATCCCGCGTCGCCAAGGCCCGCACCGCCACGGCAAGCGATTGCGTCCCCGCAATCCCCCCCGTCGACGCCACAATCGGCATCAGCGCCGCCAGCACCACCAACTGCGCAATCGTCGCCTGAAACTGCGTGATCACCATCGCCGACAGCGATGCCGTGAACAGGTTGATCACCAGCCACGGCAACCGCTGCCGCACCGTGGCAAACGGCCCGTCCGACAGGCTCGCCTCGTCCCCCACCCCCGCCAGACGCAGCATGTCTTCCTCGTGCTCCTCATCCAGCACCGACATCGCGTCATCAATCGTGATCACCCCCGCCAGCCGCCCTTCCGCGTCCACCACCGGGCAGGAAATCAGGTGATACTGGTTGAAGATATAGGCCACGTCCCCTTCTGCATCCGTCACCGCAATCGTGCGGAAACTCTCTTCCGTGATCTCCCGAAGCCGCACCTCCCGCCGTGATGACAACAGCCGCCCCAGCGTCACATAACCCTGCGGTTTCATCCGCGGATCAACCAGGATCACATGATAAAACTGATCCGGAAGATGCTCCGCCCCCCGCAGGTAATCAATCGCCTCGCCCACCGTCCAGTGTTCCGGCGCCATCACCACCTCGCGCTGCATCAGGCGTCCCGCCGATTCCTCCGGGAAGGCCATTGCCTGCCGCACCGCCAGACGGTCCGTCACATCCAGCGCCCCAAGGATCGCCTCTTGCTGCGGCTCCTCCAGGTCCTCCAGAATGTCGACCAGATCGTCACTGTCCAGCTCGCGCACCGCCTCGGCCAGCACTTCCGGCGACAGGTATTCGATCACCTCATCCCGGATCGATTCGTCGATTTCCGACAGAATCTCCCCGTCAATCTCCCCCGACCACAGCCGCAGCAGATCACGCCGGTCGTTCGGCCCGATCTGCTCCAGAAGGTCGGCAATATCCGCCGCGTGCAGTGGTTCCAGCAGCGCCGTCAGCCGCGCCGCATCCCCCCCCTCCACAGCCGCCAGAACCGCATCCACCCGCCGCGCTTCCAGCGGATCATCTTCCCGCACTTCCGTGGCAGCATCGAAATCCGACATGATCTGCCCCCCTTTTGGCTTCGCCCGACCCTAACCAAAAGGTTTTCGCAAAGACAGGGGCGATGAAAGACCCAGCCGACGAAGACGGCTGCGATGGGTGATTTTCCTCTGCGCCCGAACCGTCTAGTCTGCCATCCGAACAGCACACAAGGCCCGCATCATGACCGACCTTCTTCTGGGCCAGACCCTGTCCTTCACCGGCAACCCTTTCCACGAAGGCCCCGCCGCCGCCCGCCATGAAACCCACGGGGCTGTCCTTGTGGGCGCAGGCAAAATCCTCGCCACCGGCCCCGCGGGTATCCTCCGCGCCGCCCACCCCGATGCCCGCATCACCGACTACGGCCGCGCCCTGATCTCCGCAGGCTTCATTGATGCCCATGTTCACTACCCCCAGACCGCCATCATCGCCAGCTGGGGAAAACGCCTGATCGACTGGCTCAACACCTATACCTTCCCCGAGGAAATGCGCTTCGCCGACCCCGCCTATGCCCGTGATATCGCCAACCGCTATCTCGACCTCACGCTCGCCAACGGCACGACAAGCTTTTGCACCTACACCACCATCCACCCCGCCAGCACCGACGCCATTTTCACCGCCGCCCAGACCCGCGGGCAACGTATCTGGGCCGGCAAAACCTGCATGGACCGCAACGCCCCCTCGGACCTGCTGGATACCGCAGCCTCCGCTTACGACGACAGCAAGGCGCTCCTGAACAAATGGCACGGGGTGGACCGCCTCTCCTACGTCATCACCCCCCGCTTTTCGCCCACCTCCACCCCCGAACAACTCGCCGCCCTCGGCGCGCTCTGGCGCGAATACCCCGATTGCCTGATGCAGACCCACCTCTGCGAACAGCCCGACGAAATCGCCTGGGTCCGCGACCTGTTCCCCCAGTCCCGCGATTATCTTGACACGTATGATGCGCAGGGCCTGCTGCGAGACCGCGCCGTCTTCGGCCACGCGATCCACCTCACCCCCCGCGAACGCGCCCGGTTGATCGAGGTCGGGGCAAGCCTGATCCACTGCCCCACCTCCAACACCTTCATCGGCTCCGGCCTGTTCGACATGTCGCTGGCCCAGTCCCTGCGCGTCGGCCTCGCCACCGACACTGGCGGCGGATCGTCCTTTTCCATGCTCCGCACCATGGCCGCCGCGTATGAGGTGGCCCAGCTGCGCGGCAACTCCCTGCACCCCGCCCACCTGTGGTGGCTCGCCACCCAAGGCTCTGCCCGCGCGCTCCATGCCGATCACCAGATCGGCAACATCGCCCCGGGGATGGAGGCTGACCTCGTGGTGATCGACCTTACATCCACCCCCGCCATCGAACAGGCAGCACGCCGCGCGGGCGACATCTGGCAGGCGATTTTTCCCACGATCATGATGGCCGACGACCGCGCAACCCGCGCCGTCTGGGTGGGGGGGAAGCAGCACCTCCCTGAAACGCCGCACTGATCCCGAACCGCCGGGCATGTCCGCCCATGCCCCGGTGCCGACCCCGTATCAGCCCACCTTTTCACCTTGACCAACTATTCCGGGGTCCGTCATTGGTTCAAGCCCGATGGGCAACAGGCAGCGCCCCTGCCCCGCCGGGCAAACGACGGGGGATAACCGCACGCCGCAGGCGCTCATCCGGATCAGGCCCCGTTAACCCTGCACTGTACATACGGATCGAATACGGGTTGAATACGCATAACATACGCATCGAATACGCTGTTTTTTGTTGTAAATCAGCGTATTAGAGCGTGTCGCTTTCAATTGGAACCATAGCCTGCGGCCATGAAGTAGTTTCGGCATTCATCTGGCTGGAATAGGTCGCAGACTGCACCGACCTGTTTCCACAATGCTTGGT
>JANMDH010000365.1:0-2844 GCA_031376195.1 Gemmobacter sp.
ACATGAACGAACCGGATCCCATCCCTGAACCCTTGCCCGAAATTCCCGTCATTGCGCCAATGGCCCCGCCCCGCAGATCCGGCTTTCTGGGAACTGTGGCCGGCGGTGCCATTGCCGCCGCCCTTGGTTTCGGTCTGGCCCATTATCTTTTGCCCCAAGGCTGGCAGGGCCAGCAATCCGACACCGCCGCCCTGATCGCAGAACAATCCGCTCGTATGGACGCCCTTCAGGTCGACATCGCCAAACTGGCTACAACCCCTGACCCGCGTGTCGAAAAAATCGCAACCGATGTGACCGCCCTGCAAACCGCCATCGCGGCACTGCCCCAGTCCGACGGTGCGCCAGACGCCCGGATGACAGCCCTTGACCAGCGCCTGACGGCGATTGAGGCGCTGCCCATGGGCGACGGCGGCATCACGCCTGCCGCTCTGGCCGCCCTGCGGGCCGACATCGCCGCGCTGAAAACCCAATCGCAGTCCCAGACAGGTGCGGGAAATGATCTGATCGCACAGGTAGAGGCTGCCGCAAAAGCGGCCGAGGAACGCCTTACCGCCGCTCAGACCCAGGCGCAGGCCCTGCAAACCCGGGCGCAGGTCACAGCCGCCCTTGGCCGCGTCCAATCCGCCCTCGACAGTGGTACCGCCTTTGCCCCCGCCCTGACTGATCTTGTCACCGCTGGCCTGACCATCCCAGACGCGCTCACCTCTGTCGCCGAAAAAGGTCTTCCCACCCTTACCACCCTGCAAACCGGTTTTCCCGATGCCGCCCGTGCGGCGCTTGAGGCATCTTTGCGGGCCAATCCCGGCGCTGGCTGGGCAGACCGTCTTGGCACCTTCCTGCAAAGCCAGACCGGTGCCCGCAGCCTGACCCCGCAGGAAGGGACCGATCCTGATGCCGTTCTGTCACGCGCCGAAGATGCCCTGCGCCGGGGTGATCTGCCGGTTGTCCTGACCGAACTTGCCACCCTGGCCCCCGCAGGTCAGGCCGCCATGGCTGATTGGATAACCCTTGCCCAAACCCGCATCAGTGCCACCGATGCGCTGACTACCCTGATCGGGGCGCAACCATGATCTGGTCGCTGATCAAGGTTCTTCTGTTCGTCGCCATCATCGCCACGCTGGCCCTTGGCGCATCACTCCTGACAGATATTGACAGTGGTATGCGCATTGCTGTCGCTGGCTATGAATTTACCCTCGGCCCTCTTCAGGCTGTCATCGCCGCCCTGATTCTTGTCACCCTTGTCTGGGTTCTGATCCGCCTCATCGCCCTGATTGTCGCCGCCCTGCGATTCCTGAACGGTGATGAAACCGCCATATCCCGCTATTTCGACCGCAACCGCGAACGCAAAGGCTATCAGGCCCTGTCCGAAAGCCTGATCGCCCTTGCCTCCGGTGAAGGACGTCTTGCCCTCACCCGCGCCACCAGGGCCGAAAAATATCTCGCCCGCCCGGAACTCACCACCCTTATCGCCGCGCAGGCGGCTGAGATGGCAGGCGACGGCAGACGCGCGACCGAGGCGTACAAGACCCTGCTCGCGGATGAGAAAACCCGCTTTGTCGGCGTGCGTGGCCTGATGTTGCAAAAGATGGCCGAAGGGGATGCCCAAACTGCCCTGAAACTGGCCGAAAAGGCCATTGCCCTGAAACCAAAGCATCCCGAAATGCAGGACACGTTGCTGCGCCTGCAGGCCGAAGCCTCTGACTGGAAAGGTGCACGCGCCACCCTCGGCACCAAGCTGAAAACCGGCACGCTGCCCCGCGACGTCTATCGCCGCCGCGATGCCGTTCTGGCCCTGCAAGAGGCCCGCGCCGTGATTGACGACACCGCATCCGTTGAGGCGCGCGAGGCCGCGATTGAGGCGAACCGCCACTCCCCCGACCTGATCCCCGCCGCCGCCATGGCCGCGCGCGGTCTGGCGATGAAAGGCGAAGCCAAAGCCGCCGCCCGCGTCCTAAAAAGCGTGGGAGGTGCAGCCCCACCCCGACCTCGCCGCCGCCTTTGCCGATATCGAACCCGAAGAAACCCCCGCCCAGCGCCTGAAACGCTTCAAACCGATCACCGCCATCCGCCCCGACGACCCCGAAACCCGGATGTTGCTGACCGAACTCAACCTGTCGGCCGAAGATTTCCCCGCTGCCCGCCGCGCTTTGGGCGACCTCGCCACTGCCCACCCCACCCAACGCGCCGCTGCCCTGATGGCCGCCATCGAACGCGGCATGGGGGCGGACGACACGGTTGTGCGCGGCTGGCTGACCCGCGCCATGACCGCCCCCCGCGGGCCGCAGTGGTGCTGCGACAAGTGTCAGGCAATCCTCGCGAACTGGTCCCCGATCTGCGACAACTGCGGCGGCTTTGATACGCTCAGCTGGCGCCCCCCCACCGAAGGTTACGGCCCCGCCACCACGGGTGCCGAACTTCTGCCCCTTCTGGTCGGCAGCCCGAAACCTGCGGAGCCAACCGAAACCCTCATCGAAGAAATCGACGACATTATTGACGGTGAGGCCTTGGGACGGGCTGCAAATTAGGACTACACAGCCGCCCCACAGGATGCTAATAGCCCGCCCAACGCCGCAGTAGCTCAGTTGGTAGAGCACCGCATTCGTAATGCGGGGGTCGGGGGTTCGAATCCCTTCTGCGGCACCATTCCCCCTACCGGCTGCTACCCCGCACCAACAGCTCCGGCTCTATCCGGATCGGCCCCGCCTCTGCCCGCGCGCCCTGTAACACCCCCACGATCAGGGCTGCCGCCTGTGTCCCGATCTCGCGCGGGAAGGGGTTCACGGTGGTCAGGGTCGGCACCATGTCGGCGACATAGGGCACGTCGCCAAAACCCACCACGGCCAG
>JANMDH010000372.1:0-7603 GCA_031376195.1 Gemmobacter sp.
ATCCTTCTGCACGGAAAGCTGGGTCAGTTTTTCATTTGCCTCGCGCAAGGCGCGGGCCGTACGGCTCAATTCGCTTTGCTGCTGTTCAAGACGGGCCGAATATTCCATAATCTGCGCCGTTTCAGAGGCCACCGCGATCAGATCTTCCACCGATACGGCCACGCGCCCCGCCAACTGTGCCAGCATGGCATGCGCCGTAGCGGCCCCCACCGACCCGGCCAACCTCCGTTCCAGCCCGTCGATGAAATCAGGGGTCGGATCGGGCAGATAGCCACCCTTGCCCTGCGCACGCGCACCGTCCTGAAAAAAGCCTAAGGCCGCCTCTTCGCCCAGAATGCGTTGCGCCATGATCAACAGCGCCTCGGGGTCGGCGTCGCCCTTGTGCCACCCTTGCAGCCCGGGCTGGTCATTGTCGAAGACATTGACGAAGGCCACCGCCTGTGCCCGTTCCACCGGACTGGGAAAGGTCAACAGTGACGCCACACAAAACCCCACGACATTCAGGGTCATCGACCAGAACAGGGCATGGATCAGCGGGTCCATCCCTTCCACCCCAAACAGGGCTTGCGGGCGCAGCCATGACACCCCGAACGGCCCCTGCGCCAGAACCTGCGCCGACAGGGCCGCATCCGGGCCGAACGACGGCAACAGCAACGTATAGGCCCAGACGGCAAAGCCCATGGTCATCCCCAGACCGGCCCCAACCCGTGTCGCCCCCCGCCAGAAAATTCCACCCAGCATCGCGGGCAGGGTCTGCGCCACGCCACAAAAAGCGATCAGCCCGATCGCCGCCAATGCGGCGGACCCGCCAGACAATTTGTAATAGGCATAGCCCAGCCCCAGTATCCCCGCGATGGACAGACGCCGCGCCATCAGCACGACACCCCGAACGTCCCCCGGAACCGCCGCCTGCGGCGCTATGCGCAGCCAAAGTGGCATGACGATGTGGTTCGATACCATTGTCGCCAGCGCAATCGTGGCCACAATCACCATTGACGTAGCACTCGAAAACCCACCCAGAAAGGCCAGCATCGCCAGCCCCCCACGCTCCTGTGACAATGGCAGGGTCAGGACATACAGGTCCGGGTTGCTGCCCGCTGGCATCAGGGCCAGCCCCATCACCGCGATCGGGATCACAAACAAACTCATCCCCATCAGATAGAGCGGAAAGGCCCAGCTTGCCGTTGCCAGATGCGCTTCATCTGTGTTTTCGACCACGATCACCTGAAACATCCGCGGCAGGCACAACACCGCTGCCCCCGACAGGGCCGTCAATCCCACCCAGCGCGACGGCTGCAAGGTCCAACCCACCATATCCGACGCAGCGATCCGGTCCAGCATCGGCCCCACGCCGCCCGCCAGCCCCCAGACGACAAACACCCCGACGGCAATCAGGGCAATCAGCTTCACCACTGCCTCGACCGCGATGGCCGTCACGATCCCGGCATGCTGTTCGCGGGCGTCCAGATTGCGGGTGCCGAACAGGATGGTGAACACCGCCAGTCCCATCGCCACCCAAAAGGCAATGCGTCCGGGGTCACGCACCGGGCTTGCCGGGTCTGCTGCCGTGGCGAAGACCTGGAACGACAAGGTCACCGATTGCAACTGCAGCGCTATGTAGGGCGTCGCCGACAGCACGCACAGCAGCGTCACAATCACACCCAGCAAGTTCGATTTGCCGTAACGCGAAGAAATCAAGTCAGCAATCGACGTCACCTGCTGTTGCCGCCCGATCCGCACCAGTTTGCGCAACACCCACCACCAGCCGACAAAGACCAGCGTCGGCCCCAGGTAGATCGTCACAAATTCAAGACCCGACCGCGCGGCATAGCCAACCGCACCGTAAAACGTCCACGCCGTGCAATAGATCGACAGCGACAGGGTATAGACCAAAGGCGTGCGCAACCACCGGGCCCCTTTCGGTCCGGCCCGCTGTTCCACCCAGAAAGCCACCATGAACAGGAAAAGCACATATGTCAGGCAGGACAGGACGATCAGACTGAACGGGATCATTCCGCATCCCCGGATCCGGCAGGATCATCCCCGGGCGTATCCAACCGCAGCCAACGCGACAACAGTGCAGACGCCGCGATCAGCGCCGTCCACACGACAAAGACATAAATCGCATCCTGCGCCAGATTGCGCGGCGCACCCGATCCCGGGTCCCACAACAACGGCAGCAAGAACAGGAACCCCCCAAGGATCGGCATCAGCCGCGCCGCATCGCGCAGGCGTCGCACGCGATAACTGCGCCGTGCAACGAACAGGGGGGATAGGGCGCGTTTCACGGGCCAGCCAACCTTTGCACCGCCGCCAGAAACTCGGTGTTTGAAAACGGCTTGGCCATGAACAGACTGGCGCCCGCCCGCTCCGCTGCGTCGCGGTCGCGCGCCTGGCCCTTGGCCGTCAGCATGATGACGGGCAGGTCGCACAATGCTGCATCGGCACGCAGCTGCTGCAGAATGTCCAGCCCGCTTTGCCCCGGCAACATCAAGTCCAGAATGACAAGATCCGTCCTGTTTTCCCGCATATCCGTCAGGGCACCGAGGCCGTTTTCCAGCCACCTCACGCCGAACCCCGCGCGCGTTAGCAAAAAGCGGATCGCCTCGGCGATATTGGGTTCGTCCTCGATCAGCAGAACGTGGCGGTCCATCGGCGCTTTTAGCTCCTTTGAGCAGCTAACTGGCATATTGCCATCACAGTATCAAAGGATTCACGCCTTCTGTCAAAACACCCTACAGACCCGACAGGATCGACGGCTCCCGCCGCGCCAAACAATCCTTCTGAACACAGATACGGCACGACATGCCGACGGCAAAAGCGTGATCCGACCCTACGCCCGGACCCTCGGGCTGGATCAGCATCGCCGCCTCGCAAAGTTCGGGCGCGCCATAAGCCAAGGGCTGGCTTAGTTGCGCATAAGCCCGCAACAGATACCGCCCCTCCCCTGTGCGCCCCGTTACGCTGACACGCTGTTCCACTGCGGTCATCGGCCGACGCAAAGCATTGAACAATGGCCAGAGCGGGCAGGCCGCCCCAAAGCGCGGAATCGAAAAGCCCCGGGCTGGCTTGCGAAACACCAGACCGCCTGACCCATCACAGATCACCAGCCCCAGATCAGATCGCGGCAGAGTCGCGATCCGCCGAAATACCGCCAACGGATTGGCCCCCAGCCTTGCCGCAAGGCGCAGGGCATCCGATCCCAGTTCCCCCATCGCCCTTTGCAGGTCGCCCAACGGCAGCGCGGCCACATCCCGCGCAACGCACCTTACCCACGCCCGTGCCATAACCCGCGCCGCAGCGGACCCGAGCATATCTGTATCGGCCAAAACGCCTTCCAGATCGTTTTCCTCCAGCCCAGCCAGATGCCAGCCCTGTGCTGCAAGCCACGCATCCACCTCTTCCTGCGGGCTGGCCATCGTCATCGCTGGATCGCCCTCTGACCCATCCAGATAAGCGACCAACGCCTCGGCCCCCCGCGCCATGCGTTCGGAATCCAGATGAAGGTTCTGGTGAAATCGCGCCTGCCAGTCCGGCTCGATATCCGGCGTTTCAACCAGAATGGCTGCAGTGGACCGAACAGCGCTGAGGGCGGATAAAAGATCATGCAGCGATTGGCTGAGATAGGGGTCATGCGCAAGCCGGTCATTCAAGGCCCCCACAGCCCGTTCCAACAGCGCCGCCCGTTCTGTCATCCCGGACAGTGCCTGCGCCCAGCCCGGAAAACGCAGGATGAACTCTTCCGTCCGGTCCAGTTCGCCGCCCGTCCCCGCTCCCATCGTGCGCAGATCAATCGCAAGGCTTGCCTCATCCGCCCCGCCCAACTGATCCGCCGTACATCCCAGAACTGCCGCCACCCGCTCCAATCCAGCGGCCGAGATGCGCCGCCGATTGTGCTCGATCAGGTTCAGGAAAGACGCAGAAAGGCCCGCCTTTGCGGCCACCTCTGATTGCCGCAGCCCCAACGCCAGGCGCTGATCCCGCAGGCGGCTTCCGATCAGGCGGGACAGGGGCAAGGCAATCTCCTTCACCCCCCGATTTACATGACCAGCAAAGATTTACAAAATGCAAAAAAGCGCGCCCGGTTCCCCGGACGCGCCCCGTTGGGTCACCACAGACTTACTGCAGTGCCTTATCTGTGATGACGCTCGTCCAGGCCCCCTCCGGTGCCTTCGTGATCACCGGATCAGACCCACCCGCCATCAGTGTTGCCACAGTCCGTTCCGCCGCAGCGACGTCCAGCGCGCCGTTGGAACCCGCCGTCAGTTTCGCAATCTCGGCCATCATCGTTTTCTGATGCCCTTCGGTCTGCGCCCCCGTCTCGTCATTTTCCAGAACGATCATCGCCGCTTCGTCCGTGTTCGCCTCGGCGTATTTCCAGCCTTTCATGCTTGCGCGCACGAAACGCACCATCTTTTCTTCAAACGCCGGGTCCGCAAGTTTGTCTTCCATCACGTAAAGCCCGTCTTCCAGCGTCGCCACGCCCTGATCCTCATATTTGAAGGTCACCAGTTCCTCGGGCTTGATCCCCGCTTCGATCACCTGCCAGTATTCGTTATAGGTCATCGTCGAAATACAGGCCGCCTGCTTTTGCAGCAACGGATCAACGTTGAAGCCCTGCTTCAGCACCGTCACACCGCCTGCGCTGCCATCTGTTTTCAGACCCAAAGTGCTCATCCACGACAGGAACGGATATTCGTTGCCATAGAACCAGACACCCAGGGTTTTATCCACGAAATCGGCCGGGGTCGTGATCCCGGTTTCTTTCAGGCAGGTCAGCATAAGACCCGACGCTGCGAACGGCTGCGCGATGTTCACAAGCGCCAGACCCTTTTCCCGTGCCGCCAGCGCCGACGGCATCCAGTCGATCACCACATCCGCCCCGCCACCTGCGATCACCTGCGTCGGCGCGATGTCCGGCCCCCCCGGCAGGATCGTCACGTTCAGGCCTTCCTCTTCATAAAAGCCTTTGGCCTGCGCCACATAATATCCTGCGAACTGCGCCTGCGTCACCCATTTCAGTTGCAGCGTCACGTCATCTGCCGCCTGCGCGCCCGTGGCGAACACCGCCAGCATGGCCCCGGTAAGTAGCTTTTTCATCGTGTAACCTCCGTGTTGCGGCCCCCGGTTTTTCGGGTGGCCTTTGCTTCAAATTCGTTGTGATGGGTGCCAGAACGTCACCCCCTTTTCGATCAGCGTGATCACCCCGTAAAAAACCGATCCCGCCAATGCCGCCACCGCAATCTCTGCCCAGACCATGTCAAGGCCAAGCCGCCCCACCTCGGTCGAGATGCGAAACCCCATGCCCACGATAGGACTGCCGAAAAACTCGGCAACAATCGCCCCGATCAGGGCCAGAGTCGATGAAATTTTAAGCCCGTTGAACACGAAGGGCATCGCCGCCGGCAGGCGCAATTTCCACAGGGCTTGCCAGTAACTCGCCCCCCAGGTCGCCATCAGATCACGCTGCATCCGTTCCGACGCCTGCAATCCCGCGACCGTGTTCACCAGCATCGGAAAGAACACCATGACCACCACCACCGCCGCCTTCGACTGCCAGTCGAACCCGAACCACATGACCAGAATGGGCGCGATGCCGACCACCGGCAGGGCCGCCACAAAGTTGCCCACCGGCAGCAGACCGCGCGTGAGGTAAGGGGATCGGTCGATCAGGATCGCAACAAGCACCGCGGCCCCGCAGCCGAGGATGAAACCGCTCAGCGCGCCCTTCGCAAAGGTCTGCACGAAATCCGCCCACAGGGTCGGCAAGGATGTCGCGATCTTCGCCGCAATCATGCTGGGCGGCGGCAGAATGATGGGTGACACCCCCAGCCCCCGCACCATGCCTTCCCAAACCACCAGCAACGTGATCCCGAACAACGCAGGCACCGCGATCCGGCCTCCGATCGTGCGCGCGAATCGGGATTTCGCCAGCCAGGCATTCAGCGCCCAGGCCAGCGCCCAGAACAACAGCGACAGGAAAATCAGCGTCATGCCCCCGCCCCCATCCTGTGGCGCGCCGCGCGTTCCACCCCGCCCACGATCAGGATCAACCCGCCCGCCAGGATCGCCGCCGCAAACAAGGACGCCCACATGATCAACGGCTGCCCGAACTGGCTGCCGATCAGCATCCGCGCGCCCAAGCCTTCAATCGCACCCGTCGGCAATTCGCCCACGATGGCCCCCACCAGCGATGCCGCAATCGCCACCTTCAGCGCCGCAAAGAAATATGGCATCGAAGCGGGAAGCCGAAGTTTCCAGAACGCCTGGCCCTGTGACGCACCATAGGTCTGCAACAAATCCAACTGCATCTGATCCGGGCTGCGCAACCCCTTGACCATGCTGACCAGCACCGGAAAGAATGATAGGTAAGCCGAAATGATCGCCTTTGGCACAAGCCGATCCTGAATCCCAAAGGAATTCGACAAAACCACAATCATTGGGGCAAGCGCCACAATCGGGATCGTCTGGCTGATGATCGCCCAAGGCATCACCGACATATCCATCGCCCGGCTGTGCACGATGGCCACGGCCAACCCCATCCCCAACACGATTCCCAACGCGAACCCAAACAAGGTCGCCTGCAACGTCACCCAACCATGATAGATCAGGCTGCGTTTCGACGTCACCGCCTGCGCCGTCAGCCCCTTCCACAACTCCGCCGCCACCTGATGCGGCGCGGGCAGAACCGCGCGCTCCTGCGCCATGGTCAGGGGGATCATTTCGGTGAAACTGACCGTCGTGCCCGCCCGTTCGGCCTGATCATAGACCCAGCGGGCGTTCAGAGCGACGGTTGCGGCATACCAGACGGCCAGGATCAGGCCGAGCACGGTCAGTACGGGAAGGATATTTTTCATCCCCGGCCCCCTTGCGGCCACGCGATCATCGCCACCGCCACCACCCCCAGCGCCATGCCCGCCATCTGCAACCCCGTGGGCCGCTCGCCAAACACCGCAAATGCCACCACTCCGATCAGCACCAGTTGCACAATCGACGACACCGATATTGCCACCGCCAGCCCGCCTTCCCGCATCAGCCGCACCATCATCAGATTGCCCACCGTGAACAGACACAGCGCCACCACCAAAACCCAGCCTTGGGCATTTGCGGAATAGGCCCGCAGAACCGTGTTGCCCGCAACGAACACCGCCATCGCCCCAGCCAGCCACAGGATCAAGGACCCGCTCACGCGCCCCTCCATTCCAGCAACAGCGTCGGCACGCCTTCCTCGGTCGCCTCGTCCCTGCCCCCCGGCAATTCCACGAACCCCTCCCGCGCGTAAAACCGCCGCGCCCCGGCGTTGGGCTCAAACACCGTCAGTTGCAGACCTGTCGGAAACGCGGCCTTGGCCTCCCCCAGCAGTGCCTTGCCAATCCCCCGTCCCCGCGCATGCCGGGTCAGGTAAAATCCCGGAACGTTCCCCTCGGGCGTTGCTGACAAATATCCAATCACTTGTTCCTTAAACTCCGCGATGAAAATTGTCCTGATTTGCAGTATCCCCGGCACGAACATGCCCGCAATATCCTTGGGCGACTGCAGCCGCGGCAGCCAATCCGTCTCGTCAATCACCTCGTTGATGATCGCCGCACAGGCTGCCAAATCC
>JANMDH010000433.1:0-5025 GCA_031376195.1 Gemmobacter sp.
CCACGTCGCCGTTCTGATAAAGGTCCACTTGCGCGTTCCGGGTACGGGGGGACAAAGCCCCCATCACAACCGCGCAGCCACCTTTCTGACGGCGGATCAGTTCGGCAATCGCATACACTTCTTCAACCGAAAAGCCGACAATTGCACTACGAGGCGGCATCCGGCTTATCTTTTTCGAACCTGTCCACGTCAGCGTCGAAAATCGCTCCCGGCGCACGAAACTGACACCGGGCACCAGTGCCGCAATCGCACCGCGCATCACCTCCGACCCCAGAAAAAGCGTCTCGTGCAGGCCCCGCGCCCGCAGCAGGCGGTCGGTGAACACATGCCCGCGTTCTGGATCACCACACAGTTGAATCTCGTCCACCGCGACGAAATCTGCACCGATGTCCAACGGCATTGCCTCGACAGTGCAGACCCAATACTGGGTACGATCCGGCACAATGCGTTCTTCGCCGGTCACCAGCGCCACCACGGACGGGCCGCGCGCCTTGACGATCCGGTCATACACCTCGCGCGCAAGCAGACGCAGCGGCAGGCCGATCACCCCCGTCCGATGCCCCAGCATCCGATCAATCGCGTAATGTGTTTTGCCGGTGTTCGTCGGCCCCAAGACCGCGACCACCCGCCCCCGTTCCTGTTTCACGGCAAAGGCCCTAGAGTGCTTGTCCCTGTTCAGCTTTTTCAAGCCGTTCGATGGCCTCGACTACCCCGTTCAGATGGGGATGTATAGCAAGTGCCGCACGATACACTTCCAACGCTTCTTTCGTGCGGCCCAATTCTTCCAGCATCATGCCAAAGCCCGACAAAGCGCCAAAGTGGCGGGGGTTCAGCGCCAGAGTGTGTTGGATATCCCCAATCGACGGACCAAATTGCCCGGCCTGATAATAGGCCGTGGCCCGCGCATTCCAGCCTTCGGCAAAGTCGGGTGCATGGTCGGTCAGGGCCGTCAGATGTTCTATCGCCGCCTCGAAATCGCCCTGCGCCATTGCCTCGCGCCCGCGTTCTAGCAGCAGATCAAAAGCAGGCGAGCCGGATTTCGACCATTCCGTCCAGATGTCGCGCTCCACCCGCTGCGATTCGGCTTCGTCCGACGTTGCAAGCTTTTCAAACAGACTATCCAGCGATGCGCTGTCTGCACCAGCCGGAGTTGCGGCCAGCGTCAGCATCAGGGCAATAAAGGACAACAGCGCGCGGCTCATCATGCAATCAATTGTAGCGCCGTTACAAAGAAAAGCTATATCCCGAATGTCACAAGTATGACAGCAAAGGCCCCCGCCGATGACCGAAACAATTGCCGAAGCCGTGGCCGCGATTGCCCGCAAAGTGCCGTCCTTTACCGCTGGGGTCGCAAAATTCGTGGTGCCGGGGGTGGGAAGCATCGTAATCGACGCGAACGGCCCGCGTGAAGGCGATGGTCCCGCTGATGTGACCCTGACCGCAAGCGCCGATGTGTTCCGGGGGATCCTGTCAGGCGCCGTCAACCCCGCCTCGGCGTTCATGAGCGGGAAACTGGCGGTGGACGGGTCGTTGGGGATGGCAATGAAACTGGGATCGGAACTGGGGTGACGCCTGCACCGCTTGATCATGATTTAAGCGACGGGCCGCCGGGGGCCGAGGCGATTTTTCTGCGGTCCAGTGATGGCGTGTCGCTGCGCGCAGCACTTTGGCCGGGCGCGGGGCATGGCACGGTGTTCATTTTTCCGGGCCGGACCGAATTTGTCGAAAAATACGGGCGGGCGGCAGGCGACCTCGTGCGGCGGGGCTATGGGTCGATCTGCATCGACTGGCGGGGGCAGGGCGCATCCGACAGGTTGTTGCCTGATCCGATGATGGGCCATGTGCGGCGATTTGGCGATTATCAGCGCGATGTGCAGGCGATGATCGGTCTGGCCTATGCCCGTGCCCTGCCCCGGCCTTGGCATCTGCTGTCGCATTCAATGGGTGGGACGATTGCGCTGCGCAGCCTGATGCGCCCGCATCCGTTTGCGAGTGCGGTATTCAGTGCGCCCATGTGGGGTCTGGTCATGCCGCCGCCGCTGCGTGCCGTCGCGTGGACCGTTTCAACCCTGGCAAGGGGGGTTGCGCAGGCGCACCGCCTGACGCCGACGGCACCCGCGGAATGTTATCTTGCCACGCATGGTTTTGCGGGAAACCAGTTGACCACGGACAGGACGATGTTCGACTGGATGAAAGCGCAAGTGATGGCACATCGGGACTTGTCATTGGGCGGCCCCAGCCTTGGCTGGCTCAATGCGGCATTGGTGGAATGCGCCGCGCTCGCGCGAATGCGCAGCCCGGATGTGCCCGCCTTGACGGCCATCGGCACGGATGAGACGATCGTGGCTTGCCCGCCCATTCATGCGCGGATGGCACGCTGGCGGGGGGGGCGGTTGGATGTTTACAAAGGGGCCAGACACGAAATCATGATGGAGACGGCACCGTATCGGCAGCGTTTCTTTGACGCGGCTGCGGATTGGTTCGCTGGCCATGCCTGAGTTTTCACGGAAAATTCGCCCCTACCCCGAACTTTCTGCGAAAAATGCCCCTGACGTTCTCACAAAGAGATTTGTACGAACCCGTCGCGCAGTGCCTTTGACCACGCTTCGCTCATCTTGCGAAACCCTTCATCCCCTGCCTCGATCCGGCGGCGCAGGCTGACCCGGCAATGGTCACGCTCAATTACCATCAGATCCAGCGGCATCCCCACCGACAGGTTCGACCGCAGAGTCGAATCCATCGACAGCAGAACCGCCTTTTGCGCATCGGCCAGCGACGTGCTTTTCTTCACCACCCGGTCCAGGATCGGCTTGCCATATTTATGCTCGCCGATTTGCAGGAAAGGCGTGTCTTCCGTCGCCTCGATGAAGTTTCCTTCGGGATAGATCAAGAACATCCGCATCTCGCCGCCCCGCCGCTGCCCGGCCACGATCATGCTGGCCGATGCGCTTTGATCCATCCGGGCCAGCTTTTCCTCAATCTCGCTGCGCACCTCGGCCAGCTTGTTGCCCACGATGTCAGCCACTTTCAACAGCGTCGGAGACAGCATGATGCTGGTGTCAGGTGTCGCCTCAGGGTCTTCCATCGCCTCGCGCAGGCGGGCGATGGTAGTCTGGGTGATCGACAGGCTGCCTGCCGTCAGGATCGTGATGATCCGCTCTCCCGGCTCTTCAAACACGAACATCTTGCGATAGGTTGATATGTTGTCGAGCCCCGCATTCGTGCGGGTGTCCGACAACAGAACCATGCCTTCGTTCAACAGAAGGCCTACACAATATGTCATTCCACAACCCTTGATGCGTCCCTGACCGTGACCCTATTGCTGCGCCGCAGTAATCGCAACCATCACATCAAGTTCTTCTTCGCCACCGCCCCGCGATACGCCCTTGATCGGGGCTGCATGTGGGGCATCAAGCCCCGATCCCAACCGGATATAGCGTTCATCTGGGCAGCATTCGTTGGCCGGATCGAACCCCACCCAGCCCAGACCGGCAATCCACACCTCCGCCCAGGCATGCGCCGCCTCATGCGGCGTGCCGTCCGCCGACGCATAGAGATAACCCGAAACATACCGCGCCGGGATATCCTGTATCCGCGCTGCCGCGATCATCGCATGGGCATGGTCCTGACAGACCCCGCGCCCCTGCGCCAAGGCTTCTGCCGCCGTGGTGCGCACATCCGTGGCACCGGGGTCGTACCGGATCGCAGCCGACACCGCCTCGGCCAAACGATGTGCCGCTGCCAGCGCGCCGCCATTCCCATGCACGGCCTGCGACAGGGCGGTCAGCGCCGCATCAGGCCGGGTTGCCGCCGTTGTGGTCAGATAGGTTTCCGGCGAAATCAGTTCCTTGTGACCTTCCAGCACGCCTGCAAGATCGGTGGTTTCCACCTGCCCCTGCACCGATACCACCACCTCGGACACCGGGCCCCGCACGGTCCAGCCCCGAACCTGATCGCCGGCCCCATCACGGAAACTGCCACCGGGCAGACCATCCGATACGGAAATCTGCCACTCAACCGTGCGCTGTCCCTTGAATACCGACGGCGTCAGGCGGTGACTTTGCATCACCGCCCGCACGGGCCGGTCATAACGATACCGGGTCTGGTGGCTGACGCTGATCAGCATCAGCGCATGTCCCCGCTCAGATATTCCTCGTGCACCAGTGATCCCAGCGCACCCGCCTCAAGGATGAAACGCGACAGGTATTCGTGCAGACCTTCCTCGAAGATGTCTTCCACCGTGGTCCCCTCAATCCCGCTAAGCAGGCCCTGCGCGCGTTCCTGCACCGCAGAACGGGCTCCATAGGCCTGAGCCAACCGATCCAGATGGTTCGTCATACCCCGAACACAGGTGATAAGCGACCTTGGGCATTGCGGGTTCAAGATCAGAAAATGCGCGATCTTGCCTGCCGTCACCTCACCCCCATAGGCCCAGTGAAACGCCCTGTGCGACGACATCGCGCGCAGCAGCATGGTCCATTGGTAATTGTCGAGGCCGGACCCGACATAGTCGATCCGGGGCAGCAGGACGTAATACTTTACATCCATCAGACGCGCCGTGCTGTCGCCCCGCTCCAGATAATAGCCGATGTTGAGAAAGTTGTAGCCGTCATTGCGCAAAAGCGTCGCATCAATCGCCCCCCGCACCATGGCCGAATGGCGCATTGTCCATTCCGTCAGGCGGCTCAGCACCAATTCGCTGCGTGGGGTGCGTTCCAACTGCCGCAGTTCCTGAAAGGCCGTGTTCAGCGCATCCCAGACCTGACTGGTCAGCGCCGTGCGCACGATCCTCCCGCTTTCCCGCGCCCGGGTGATGCAGGTCGCGATAGAGGATGGATTGTCACGGTCGAAGAACAGGAAACTTTCGATGTTGCGCTGGCCCGCCTCGCCATATTTCTTGTCGAACAGGTCTGCGGCCCCCGCAGCACGCAAAAGACTGTCCCATTCGCTGCGATACCCATCGGCGGACGGGATCAGCGAAATCCGACTGCCCACTTCAAGCAGCCGGGCCGAGGTTTCGGCGCG
>JANMDH010000443.1:0-1646 GCA_031376195.1 Gemmobacter sp.
GTTGAGGCCATGATGGTCGATCTGGTGCCGAAAGTGAAACGCACCGATGCGATCCAAAGCTTTGTCAGTCAGGAAACCCCGATCCTGCGGATCACCGATACCGATGGCGTGGTCGGCACGGGTTACAGCTATACCATCGGCACCGGCGGCCCCGCCATCATGTCGCTGCTGCAACACACCCTGGCCCCGGCCCTGATCGGGCGCGACGCGTCCGAGGTCGAACGCATCTGGCGCGACCTGATGTTTCTGACCCATGCAACAACGGTGGGCGCGATCACCTCGCTGGCGCTGGCCGCCATCGACACCGCCCTTTGGGATCTGAAATGCCGCCGGGCCAACGAACCCCTGCATCGCATGGCAGGTGGCGCGCAATCGCGTATCCCCCTTTACACCACCGAAGGCGGCTGGCTGCACATCGACACCGCGCAACTGGTCGACGAAGCCTTGCGCGCCAAAGCCGCCGGTTTTGGTGGCTCAAAGATCAAGATCGGCCGCCCGCATGTGTCCGAAGACGTGGCCCGCCTGTCTGCTGTGCGCGATGCCGTGGGACCTGCTTTCGAAATCATGACCGACGCCAACCAGCGGTTCACCGTTGATGAAGCGATCCGCCGCGCCCGCTGCCTGACGCCATTGGACATCGCGTGGCTGGAAGAACCGCTGCCCGCCGATGACTTGTCTGGCCATCAACGGCTGTCCGAAAGCACCACCTTGCCCGTGGCTGTGGGCGAAAGCCTCTATTCGCCTCAGCTCTTTCGCGAATATTTGCAGCGCGGTGCCTGTTCCATCGTGCAGGTGGATGTGGCCCGCATCGGGGGCATCACCCCGTGGCTCAAAGTCGCGCATCTGGCGGAAACCTTCAATGTGCCGGTCTGCCCGCATTTCCTGATGGAACTGCACGTCTCGCTTTGCGCCGCAGTGCCCAACGCCCGCTGGGTCGAACACATTCCGCAGCTTGACAGCCTGACGACGGAACCGATGCGGATCAAGGATGGTCATGCCGTCCCCTCTGACGCCCCTGGCCTTGGCATCGCCTGGGACTTCGACGCAATCAAGCGCGCTGCCGTTTCCGGTTCTGCCTTTACACTGAATTGACGGTGCCGATGTTTGTCCAAACGGATTGCGCAAGATGAAGGCCTGTTCGCGCCAAAGGCTTGTGGGCGGCTGATCTGCCGCACCCGGGTAACGCGCCGGGCCAGGTCGTGGTTGCCATACGGCGTGCAGGCGCTTGCCGCTCGGACGTGCGTCACAGGCCCAGAACCTGCATCAACGCGGGTCCGTCTGAACTGGATCAGCCGTTCCCGGTCAAGCACCGTGATTTGATTGCCCCTCCCGCGCGTTGCAGAAGCTGCGCAGTCGCAGCTTCACACCGGCGCGGCGGTTTCCCGACCGAAGTCATATCCACGATATGCATCCTCACCAAGTCCCCGAACTTGCCATGTGAAGCGTGAGCGCTTTGAGAATTTGCCGCGTATCTCCCTTTAGTGAACGTCAATGACCCGGTCATCCAAGGCAATGACGCGAACGAACGTGGTGACTGTTGCCGTCCGCAGAACGACTGCCTGCCAGTCGTCCGTTCATCACGGCGACGGGATTTCTGTCCTGTGTTGCCCGCGTTTCGATGTCATCAAACCTTTACGTCACAGTTG
>JANMDH010000460.1:0-6388 GCA_031376195.1 Gemmobacter sp.
AAGCTAACGCACCGTAGGCTCCCATCGACGATCCATACATCGCGACATGATCATAGCGCGAAAAAAATCCGTCATCGCGCAACTGATCGAACACGTCCCACAGGTCGGGGTGACGAAACCAATCCGCACGTTTGACCATGACGCCCAGCACATCCCAGCCTTGGCCAGCGAGGAAATCATATCCCCACGGCAACCTGTCCGGCCCGTCGCGGAACACCGACAGATTATCAAAGCTGACGACCAACCGACCGAAACCCCCCGGAATATAAGCCACCACATGCTGCGTCAGGTTGCGCGTGAACCCGTTGGTCTGCGCCGCCAACACTTCGGCCTTGGAAAGGGTGGGGTCCGTATCCGTCACGCGCTGCTCCGGCAAGGTTGGCGCTTAACATCGCCTTGTGTCCAGCGGCACGCAAGGGCAACCTGCAATGCCCACGGGCTGTACCTGACGATGCGGCCATATGTTATTCGTGGCTTAGTGAAACCCGCCCCTGCAAGCATTTTCCTTGTCGGGTGGGAAGTTTTCCCTAAACTTCCCCGTGTGTAATTGGCAAAGCGAGTCAAAAACAAATTTCGCAACAGGGAAGAGGAGCTTTTGGAATGAGCAAACGTGACGAACTGATCGCAAAATACGCGGATGATTTGAAGAATAAATGCAAGATGGTGCCCGATATGGCGCTTTTGACCAAAGTGACCATTGGCTGCGGCCCGGCGATCTACAACGCGGATGCAGCAACTGTATCCGGGTCAAACGCCGCAGAACTGGAAACTGTGAAAAACAATTTTCTGGTAAAGAAACTGGGTCTTGCAGACGGTCCAAAGCTGATGGAAGCTGTTCATTCGGTCTGTGAGACATATGGAAAATCGGAACGGAACAAATACCGCGCGGTTGTCTATTACATGCTGACCAAGCACTTCGGAAAAGAAGCCATCTACAAGTAACCCATCCCGACCTGCCCACGCGTTCCTGCGGTGGATTGGTCCACCGCAGGACACAAGACATGCCCCCGCCCAGCGATATGGCCGCCGAACCTGCGCCCAATGCTCCGCTCGATACAACCGTCGTTCCGATCATCGCGGCGGTCGCGTTCTGCCACTTGCTGAACGATCTGATGCAATCGCTGATCCCCGCGATCTATCCACTGCTCAAGGACAATCTGGCGCTGACTTTCGGGCAGATCGGCCTGATCACGCTTGTGTTTCAGGGCACAGCCTCGATCCTTCAGCCGCTGGTCGGTCTGTACACCGACAGACGCCCGCAGCCTTATGCACTGGCGCTTGGGATGGGCTGCACCTTGGTTGGTCTTGTCCTGTTGGCCAATTCCAGCAGCTTTGGCACCGTTCTGGCATCCGTCGCCCTCATCGGGCTTGGATCCTCGATCTTTCACCCCGAATCTTCCCGCATCGCTAGGCTTGCGGCAGGCATGCGCCCCGGCTTTGCCCAATCCGTGTTTCAGGTTGGCGGCAATACCGGGTCTGCCCTTGGCCCGCTCGCCGCCGCGCTGATCGTGCTGCCGCGTGGACAGACATCTATCGAATGGTTTGCCGGTGTTGCGCTTTTGGGCATGGCCGTACTGACGCTCGTCGGCCGCTGGTTCACCGCCGAAGGACTGCGCCGCGCCAAGGCCGGGCGAAAACGGGCCAGTCTGCACAATCTGTCAAAGCGCCGGGTGCAGCTGGCCGTTGGCGTTCTGATCGCCCTGACCTTTTCCAAATTCGTCTATCTGGCCAGTTTTTCCAGCTATTATACGTTCTACCTCATCGAACATTTTGGTGTTCCGGTCGGGCGCGCGCAGATTTACCTGTTCATCTTTCTCGCCGCCGTGGCCATCGGCACGATCATCGGCGGCCCGATCGGTGACAAGATCGGGCGCAAGCGCGTTATCTGGATGTCGATCCTCGGCGTGTTTCCCCTGTCGGTCCTGCTGCCACATGTCGGTTTGCAGGCAACCATTGTGATATCCGCCATGGCGGGCATGATCCTCGCCTCGGCGTTTCCGGCAATCATCGTCTACGCACAGGAACTCCTGCCGCAAAAGACCGGCATGGTCGCGGGCCTGTTTTTCGGTCTGGCCTTCGGAATGGGTGCCATAGGGGCCGCAGCACTGGGCCAGATCGCGGATGCGAAAAGCATCACCTTCGTGTTTCAGTTATGCGCGTGGCTGCCGCTGATCGGGCTTGCGGCGGCGTTCCTGCCCAACCTGCGCACACCAAAGCCTGTCGTTTGAAACATATTCGTCGAAAATCCTAAACGCTTGATCCTTGCGACAGACGGCCTGATCCGGCATGTTGATTGCACAGGGCAGTAGCCCGGGACCTATTCAGAACACGTGTGGTGCTAGGGGAGCACGTGGGGTGGTGAAGGGTCCCGTAGGGGTGCGGGGCCCTTCATTTTATCGCCTCAGAACAGCACCAGTATTACGCCCATGATTGTGCAGCCGATCACCGCATTCACGCTGTCGATCAGCCACAGGTTCAGGGGCCGCATTGAAAACGCGTAATTCATCGCGACCCAAGGCGTGATGAAAAACGCACCGACCCCAAGGCCCGATACAACCCCTTCGTTCAGCGTGTCGATCCCGCCTGCGGCAAACACATGCCGCATCATCCCCGCCACAAGAATCATCGCCACCAGCGCAATCAGAAATGGCATCGGGCTGCCGTTGCCCTGTGGCTTGCCTGTGGCATCCGTTGGAATGCCTGCCGCTCTGATCCAGGGCCTGGACATCCCGATATACCACACCGCGCCGAACGCATATGCGCCAAGCGCAGCCGCGATCACGTTTGCAATTTCCATTCGTTCCCCCGTTTTTGCGCCAGTATGCGCTGCTGCCAGCCATTGGGGAACTGAAAATTACGGCGCGACCCCGCCCATTCCGCAAACAATCTGCCATTCCTCAGCCGACACAGGCTGCACCGACAGGCGCGAATTGTTGATCAGCACCATCGCCTCCAACCCCGGCTGCACCTTGCAATCCTCCAGCGTGACCGCCCGCAACAGCGGCCGAACCGCCCGGATATGCACACAGTCCCAGCGCGGATCATCCGTCGTGCTGTCCGGCGCACTCAACGCGCACACCTCCACGATCCCCACGATTTCCTTGCCCACGTTGGAATGATAGTAAAACCCCAGATCGCCCAGGACCATCGCCCGCATGTTGTTGCGCGCCTGATAATTGCGCACCCCGTGCCATTCCTCGCCCACTGCGCCCTTGGTGACCTGCTGATCCCAACTCCATGTATCCGGTTCGGATTTGAACAACCAATATGCCATCAGCCCACCACCTTTTTCCATTCGCGGATCGCGACAGAGGCGAACAACCCCGCCTTTGCATAAGGATCCGCCGCCGCCCAGGCCTGCGCCTCGATCAGGGTTTCCACCTGCAGGATGATCAGTGATCCTGTCATTTGCCCCGCCTCATCCAGAAACGGCCCCGCCATTTCCACCACGCCCGTCGCCTCGATATGCGCCAGATGGGCGGCGCGATTGCCCAGCCGGGTTTGCAGGGAATCGGGTTTGTCTTGGCAGATCACAGTCACGCGCATCGGTTACTCCGGTTTCAGGGGACGGGACAAAAGCGTCTGGATCGCGTCTTGCAGGCCGATCCTGCCGCTCGTCAAGGCTGCAATCATCGCCGACACCGGCATGTCCACCCCGCTGCGGGCGGCAAGCCGCCCCACCGCCTGAGCCGTCGCAACCCCTTCGACGGTCGCCGACGCATCAGGCACTGTGCCACGCCCCAAGGCCAGCCCATGCCGAAAATTGCGCGATTGCTCTGACGTGCAGGTCAGGACCAGATCACCCAGGCCCGACAGCCCCGCCAAGGTTTCCGCCTGCGCCCCCAGACGCACCGCCAATCGAACCATTTCCGCATAGCCGCGCGTCATCACGGCGGCACGGGCGGATTCGCCCAGACCCGCGCCAATGGCAACCCCCGCCGCAATCGCAATAACGTTCTTCAAGGCCCCGCCCAGTTCGGCCCCCACCACATCGGTTGTGCTGTAAAGCCGCAGTGTTCTGGTCGAAAGCCTCTCGCGCAACGCCGTTCCCACATCCGCCGCCCCGCAGGCGAGGGTAAGCGCCGTCGGCAATCCCCGCGCGATGTCGGTGGCAAAACTGGGTCCGGTCAGGATGGCGGTTATGGCGTCGGGGCAGGCTTGCGCCATGATCCCGGTCGGGCCAAGCCCGGTAGTCAGATCAACCCCCTTGCAGCAGGCAACCAGTGTCCCCCCCGAAAGGCTTGCCCCGTGAACTTCCAGAAACCCGGCCAAGGCCTGCGTCGGCAGTGCAATCAGCACCGTATCCCCGCGCGCGATGACTGGCAGATCGTCGAAAACCGTGATGGCATCCCCAAACACCACCCCCGGCAGCCGCTCGCTCATCCGCCCGCTCAGACCCCGTCCCCAAAGGCGCACAGCATGCTTCTGTGCCAAAGTCACCGCCAGCGCTGATCCAAACGCCCCGGCCCCCAGAATGGTGACCCCGGTCATGCCTTCGCGCCCTTCTTGCCCGACCCGATCAGGGCGGGCGCTGTCTGATCCAGGGGCCAGCGGGGCCGCGCCATCAAGTCCATCCCGTCGCACAGACCCAGCCGGAACCGCTCGATCCCCGCCCAGGCGATCATCGCCGCATTGTCGGTGCACAACGCCAAGGGAGGGGCCACAAATTCCACATCGCAAGTCGCACAAACCGCCTGCAGTGTCGCCCGGATCGGCCCGTTCGCAGCCACCCCCCCCGCAACCGCAAATGTCGGAACAGCGGGGTTCAGGTCACGATAAACCACCAGTGCCCGTCGCGTTTTTTCGGCCAAGACATCCACCACTGCCGCCTGAAACCCCGCGCACAGATCACGCCGATCCTGCACCGTGATCCCGCCCTGTGCCGCCACCAACGCATCCCTTGCCCGCAGCACCGCAGTTTTCAGGCCCGAAAACGACAGATCACACCCCGCCCTGTCCAACAGGGGGCGCGGCAAAGCAAAGCGTTTCGCATTGCCCAGCCGCGCCTCTGCCTCCACCACTGGCCCACCCGGCTGCGGCAGGCCCAGCACTTTGGCCACCTTGTCAAATGCCTCGCCCGGCGCGTCGTCGATGGACCCGCCCAAGCGCGTGAAATCGTCCACGCCTCGCGCGATCAGGAACTGGCAGTGCCCCCCTGACACCAGCAGCATCAGATAGGGAAATGCCAAGCCGTCCGTCAGACGCGGCGTCAACGCATGCCCCGCCAGATGGTTCACCCCGACCAACGGCAGGCCTGTTGCCGCAGCAATCCCCTTGGCCAGCATCACCCCCGATAGAACCCCCCCGATCAGCCCCGGCCCTGCGGTCACCGCCACGCCGTCCAGATCGCCCAAATCGACGCCAGCCTGCGTCAGCGCACGCTCCACGCAATGATCCAACCGTTCTGCATGGGCCCGCGCCGCAATCTCTGGCACCACGCCGCCAAAATCGGCGTGCAGCGCAGCCTGCCCTTCAACCACCGAAGACAGGATTTCCCGTCCCCCCGGCCCGTGCCGGACGATGGCCGCCGCCGTGTCATCGCAGCTGCTTTCAATGCCAAGAAAGGTCAGGGTTTCCATAGGATCCAGTCAAAGCGTCCGGTTGCCAGAAGCACCCCTCGCAGGTAACACCGCAGGCATGGCCAGACAATCCCGCGCACTCCCCCCCGTTCTGCTGACCCGGCCCGAAGATCGCGCCGACCGCTTTGCCGATGAACTGCGCGCCGCCTTTGGCCCGGATCTGGTCATTGTCACCTCACCCCTTCTGACCCTCACATATCTTTCGTCGGCCCTGCCCGCATGCCCCTTTGCCGCGCTGATTTTCACTTCGGAATCCGGGGTTGCCGCTTATCAGTCCCTTGCAGTGCGGCCACCCGCCACGCGCGCCTGGTGTGTCGGCGGCCGAACTGCCGCTGCAGCCCGCGCCATCGGGCTTGATGCACAATTAGGGGCCGGCGATGCCGCAGCCTTGTGCCGTGCGATCATCGCGGCAGGCGAAAAGGGGCCGCTTCTCCACCTTCACGGTCAGGACACGCGCGGCGATGTCGCGCAGACCCTGACTGGCGTCGGCATCCCTACCCAATCCTGCACTATCTATGCCCAGAACGCCCAACCCCTGTCGCCCGACGCACAATCCCTGCTGTCCGGCCCCTATCCCGTTCTCGCCCCCCTCTTTTCCCCCCGCACCGCCGCCGTCCTTTCGTCCGAACGCGCCCGCCTCGCTTTGCTGGCCCCCCTGTGGATTGCCGCCCTCAGCCGCGCCGTTGCCGATGCCGTGGTCTTGCAGAATGCCGACCGCATCGCCATTTCCAGCATGCCCGAAAGCGCCGCCCTCATCCGGGCCATAGGAACCTTTCTGCCTGCCAGCGCTTGATGATCTGGGGCGACAG
>JANMDH010000478.1:0-19895 GCA_031376195.1 Gemmobacter sp.
TGATTGTCCAAGGCGATCAGACCATTCAGGTTGGACAATCAGACCTATCAGGTGTCGCCGAACTCCGGCTCCTTCTTTCTATGGGATGCGGGTGACGGTCCAACGGGTGCTGTTGTCGGCTATGCGCGTGAAGGATCCACCACCGATGTGGCGGGCGAATTGACGGCCCTGATTCAGACGCAACGCGCGTATTCGTCAAACGCCAAGGTGATCCAGACGGTCGACGAAATGTTGCAGGAAACGACCAATATCAAACGATAAGGGCAACGGAAGATGAGCATTTCCGCCACTCTTTCGTCTGCCTTGTCCGGTCTGACTGCCGTGTCACGCATGGCTGAGGCAGTGTCGTCCAATGTGGCCAACGCCCTGACCGAAGGTTATGGCCGACGAGACGTTGAACTAACCGCGCGCCGCGTCGGCCCGGGGGTCGATGTCGTCGGCGTGACCCGCAACGTCAACCAGATTCTTTTGTCGGACCGGCGGCTGGCCGACGCTTCGGTGGCAGAGCGCGACGTGCGACAGACATTCCATGCCAATCTGGAAACGGCGCTGGGTACGGGGGATGCCGTCGGCAGTCTGTCAAACCGGATCGCCAGTTTGGATACCGCCCTTCTCGCCGCGACCAGCAGGCCAGACGCGCAGGCACGATTGTCGGCAGTTCTTGACGCGGTGCGTGGGCTGACGGGAACCCTGTCTGCCGCCGCAACCCAAGTGCAATCCGCGCGCGGCGCTGCTGATCGCCAAATCGGAATCGAGGTGGGTCAACTGAACACCGCCCTGCAGCAGATTGCTGATCTGAACGGCCAGATCCAGGCCCAGTCGGACAATGGGCGTGACCCATCGGCGCTGCTGGACCAGCGTCAAAAACTGGTCGACAGCGTTGCCGCCATCATGCCCTTGCGGGAGTTCAGCCGTGATCACGGGCAAATCGCATTGTTCACCACGGGCGGTGCGGTTCTGCTGGAAGGGCGGCCTGCCAAATTGGGTTTCACCCCGACCGGCCTGATCACCGCTGACATGACGCTGACAGGCGGGGCCTTGTTTGGCCTGACCCTGAATGGACAGCCCATCCCGACCGGAGGCACGGGTGGCCTGATCGCGGGTGGCAGCCTTGCCGCGCATTTTGCGGTGCGCGATGATCTGGGCGTTGCTGCACAATCTCAACTGGACGCTGTTGCCCGTGATCTTGTGGAACGCTTTCAGGACCCCAGCCTTGACCCAACGCTTACACCGGGGGGTGCAGGGCTATTCACAGATATGGGTGCGACATTTCTGCCTACAAATGAAAACGGTCTCGCCCAACGTCTGCGCCTGAATGCCAGCGTCGATCCGGCCCAGGGTGGTGCAGTCTGGCGCTTGCGCGATGGGGTTGGTGCCATGACACCCGGTGCAGCGGGCAATTCCACCGTTCTGTCCGCCCTGCAAACGGCCCTGACGGATCGGCGGCCCCCGGTCTCCGGCAGTTTTCTGCCGGGCAATCGCAGTATTGCGGGCCTTGCCACCGATCTTTTGTCTGAAGTTGCGACTGCCCGATTGACGGCACAATCAGATGCCAGCTTTGCCGCGGCCCGGGCCGATGCCTTGCGCGTATCCGAACTGGAACAGGGTGTCGATACCGACCGTGAAATGCAGATGCTGCTGCAGATCGAACAGGCCTATGCTGCCAACGCGCGGGTCATACAAACCGTCGATACCCTGATCCAGACGTTGTTGGAGATGTAGCATGGCCCTCGTATCCTTGGGTGACATGGCCCAGACTTTCCTGATGCGTCGCCATACGACCGAGGCGAAGGCATCCCTGCAGCGTCACCTGATTGAGGTGACAACCGGCCAGGCCGCCGATCTGACGCGCCAGGTGCGGGGGGACCATTCCCCCCTGAATGGCATCGACGCCAGCCTGTCGCGGCTGCAGGGATATGCATCCGTGACAACCGAACTTGGTCTTATGACACAGGCGATGCAGACGGCGCTGGGCACGATTGATGATCTGGCTGCGGGACTGGCCCCCGCCTTGCTGAACGCGGCATCACCGGGCAATCAGACCTTGGTGAATACCACCGCGGCGGATGCGCATCAGCGTTTTGCAACTGTCGTCAGCACCCTGAATGCTCGGATTGGGGACCGAAGTCTGTTTGCCGGGCAGGCAACGGAAAGGCCGGCCCTTGCTGATGCCGAAAGCATCCTGTCATCGTTCGATACGGCGATTGCGGGGCTGGGCACGGCGCAGGACATTGAAACCGCGATCGGTGGCTGGTTTGACGATCCGGCGGGTTACGCCACACTGGCCTATCAAGGGGCAGGTGCCATGGCCGCCGTTGCCGTGGCCGATGGGGAACAGGCGCAGGCCCGGCTGACAGCGATGGACCCTGCCCTCCGGAACACGCTGAAAGGTTTGGCGATGGCCGCAATGCTGGATCGTGGCGTCCTGTCCGGCGCACTGGCGGCCCGCGCTGATCTGGCGAACCGGGCAGGGCAGGTGCTGATATCCGGCCAGACGGGACGCACGCAAATGGCCGCCGATCTGGGCGTGGTCGAGGCGCAGATTGCTGCTGCCGGCATCCGCAATACCACCGAAACTTCGGCGCTTGGCATCGGGCGGGCGGCAATCGTGTCGGTTGACCCGTACGAGGCGGCGACCCGCCTGCAAGACACTGAAACCCAGCTTGAAACGCTGTATACCCTGACCGCGCGCCTGTCGCGCCTGAGCCTTATGGATTTCCTGCGATGATCCGGTACATCTTGTTGACGTTTCTCCTTGCTTTTCCTGCGATGGCGGGGCCGATCCGGATCAAGGATCTGGTTGAATTCGACGGGGTGCGCGGCAACGATCTGGTCGGGTACGGGCTTGTCGTCGGCCTTAATGGCACCGGTGATGGCTTGCGCAATTCACCCTTTACCGAAGAAATCATGTCCAACCTTCTGGAGCGCCTTGGCGTGAACGTGGTGGGCGAAGAGTCGCGACCGAAAAATGTGGCGGCGGTTCTGGTGACAGCCACTTTGCCAGCTTTTGCGCGCGCCGGGGGTCAGATCGATGTGACAGTGTCTGCAATTGGCGATTCGAAAAGCCTGCTGGGGGGCACGCTGGTGATGACCCCGCTGAACGGGGCGGACGGGCAGATCTATGCGGTGGCCCAAGGCACGATTATCGCGGGTGGCATTTCAGCCGAAGGCGAAGGGGCGCGGGTTGTTCAGGGGGTGCCGACGGCGGGCACGATCCCGTCAGGGGCGCGGGTGGAACGTGAGGTGGAGTTTGACTTTACGACCATCACGTCGTTGCGCATGGCATTGCGGGCACCGGATTTCACGACGGCAGGGCGCATCGAGACAGCCGTGAACCTTGAATTCGGGCAGGCGGTTGCGGTGATGCTGGATGCTGGCACGGTGGCAGTCGATCTGACCGGGGCTGATTCGCCGGCACATGTTCTGGCGCGGCTTGAAAACCTGATGGTGGTGCCGGAAACTCGGGCACGGGTGGTGGTGGATCAGCGGTCTGGGACGATCGTGATGGGTGAAGATGTGCGGATCAGCCGGGTCGCGGTGGCGCAGGGCAGCCTGACGTTGCGAATCCAGGAGACGCCGCTCGTCGCGCAGCCAAACCCGTTCAGCGAAGGCGAAACTGTGGTCGTGCCGCGCACAAGTGTGGACATTCAGACCGAGGATGGCATGGGAATGGCCGAATTGCAGGGCGGAACCAGTCTTTCCGAGGTGGTGGCAGGCCTGAACGCACTTGGCGTGGCCCCCTATGACATGATCGACATCCTGAAAAGCATCAATGCCGCAGGGGCGCTGCACGCGGAATTTGTGGTGCAATAGGCTGGCTTGGGTAAAACGGCCGCAGAAACAGCGACCTCGGCACTTCAGATATATCGGAGGTGCTCCCCGTGCGTCAGGTTGGGGCATCATCAAAAGCCAGCGCCCTTTGCGTGCGGTCTGCGGGTTGAAGCGGGAAAGGCTGCAGGGATAGCGTGTCGGATTGATCGGGTGCGGTTCAGCATGTCTGCATCTTGGCGCGTGGCCTGCGATTAACCGGTGCGCGATCTAGATAACAAAATTGCTTGCTCCGCCAGCTGAACGCCACACCCCCAGTGATTATTCCACGATCGGTGGACCTGCCCGGCTACACCCCGTAACTACGGACCAAGGCCCCGGCGATCAGGGTCCAGCCGTTGGCGACGACAAAGAAGGCCAGCTTGAAGGGAAGCGACACAATCGCAGGCGGAACCATCATCATCCCCATCGACATTAGAACCGCGGCCACCACCAGATCAATGATCAGAAACGGCAGAAAGATCATGAAGCCGATTTCAAACGCGCGCTGCACTTCCGACAGCAGGAAAGATGGCACCAGAAGCGACAAAGGCGCATCTGGAATTCGGGTGGCAGGCCCGGGGCGCAACTCCTGCAAGGAATTGAAAACCTCGGGGTCCAGCCTTGCAGCCATGAAGGCCCGAAACGGGGCCAGTGTGGCTGGAATAGCGGCCTGAATGTCGATCTGACCGTTCGACAAGGGTTCGATCCCATTTCTCCACGCTTCGGTAAAGACCGGGTCCATCACGAACCAGGTCAGGAACAGGGCAAGACTGACGATCAGCATGTTGGGTGGCGATTGCTGCAGCCCGATGGCCTGCCGCAGGATCGACAGAACCGTGACGATGAACGGAAAACAGGTCACCATTACCGCAAGACCGGGAACCAAGCTCAGCAGTGTGATCAGGACCAGCAACTGGATGCTGCGCATCGACAGTGACCCTTCGCCGCCCAGATCCACGCTCAGCGATTGGGACAGGGCTGGGCCGGACAGGCCGACCAAGATCAGGATCAGCAAGCCAAGCCGCATCAAAGCCCGCCTTTCAGGTTGGCGACCTCGGTCAAGCGCACGGCCAGCTGGCCTGCCTGATCCCCCTCCAGTTCTTGCAGTTCGCCGCGCGCGATCAGGCGGTCGCCGACATATAGCTCCACCAGATCATCGACCCGCCGATCCAGCGGCAGAACAGTATCGCGCTGCAATCGCAGCAATTCGCGGACCTGCGGGCGGGCGCGGCCGACCGAAATCGTGATCTCGATCGGAACCTGGGAAAATGGGTTGCTGTCGGACAGGTTATCCATGAGGTGTACCTTCTTTGGTCAGGGCAAAGAACTCCCGGATTGCATGGCGTATGTCGGCCACGGCCCGGTCGGTATCGATGCGGGTTTCGGTGTCACCAAGGCGCAGATAGGCCTGCCCCTCGCTCAGCGTGGGTTCGTCGATGATCTGTAAGGGCAGGCTGATTCCGGACCCGAGCAGGCTCGCGACCGCATCGTGCACTGCAGGGTTCAAAACCAGAGTGACGGGTGTTCCGGCCATTTCCTTTGCGGCGGCCAGCATCAGATCGCGGATGATCGGCGCAAGGGCGGGCCGCGCAAGATCGGGCAGAAGATGATCGAGAATATCGGTCAACAACGGGTCCAGCGCGCCGACGACATGCGCACGTGCCTCGTGATAGGTGAAGGACAAAGCTTGCAGGTTCCGCGCCAGATCGGCACGAATACGGTTCTGATCATCATTTTGCGCCGATCCCGCATCTTCCCACCCCGCGCTGTAGCCCTGTTCAAAAGCCGCAAGGCGCGCCTCCTCCAGTGCCGACAGATCAGTCACGACAGTTGACTGCGCGCCACTGCCTGGTGTTTCGAAAACCTCCAACCGAAGCAGCGCCATCAGCCACGCTCCTCGGCGGCTTCCATCCAGCCGCGAAGAATTTCCACCGATTCGGATTGGCGTTCCTGGATAAGACGCCGCAACCGTGCCACAGGGTCCGCATCCAGCGCATTAGGGTCTGCCTGCAAAATCACCGGCATGTCCGACAGATCGCTGCCATCGTCGATGACCCCCGTAAGAACCATTTGCCCGCTGGCACCGCCGCCATCCGCCATGCGGGGCAAGGCCAGGGGCGCCCCGGGTGGTGCGAGGGCCAGCGGTGACCGTGTCAGAACAGGGCGCACCACGAACAGCCCCAATATCAAGGCAACGACCGCCAGCACCAGGAATTGAGCCATCGGCAGCACATCTGCCAGTCCAAGGCCTGACAGCATCCCGCCTGCCTCCACCAAAGTGCCTTCCGATGCGGTGGGTTCAAAGGCCAATGACCGCAATGTCAGGACATCGCCACGGGTTTCGTCCAGACCTACCGCCGACGCGACCAATTCCCGCAGCACATCAAGTTCGGCCTGTGGCCGTAGTTCCGGCGTCACCGTCCCATCGGCGTTCGTCACCGTCAGCCCATCGACTAGAACGGCCACACTGATCTTGCGCATCGCACCGGGGGCTTTGACCAGTTCGCGCTGGATCTCGGAGACTTCGTAATTCACCCGTTCACGCGTTTCTGACGCCGTGCTTTGCCCGTTGCCTCCGCCGCCCGCATCGCCTTCGGGCAGGTTAGACGCCACTGTCACATCGCCCCCCGGTTCGCTTGCGCTGTTTGATGTTTCTTCGGTGTCGGTCGAAATCGCGACACGACCCTGCGGATCGAAGGTACGTTCGGTGATCTGTTCACTGTCGGTCACCAGATCAACGCTCACCTCCACCACGGCGCGGCCCGGCCCGACCCGTGCCGCCAGCAGTCGTTCGACATTCTGGCGCAACTGGACAGCGCGATCGGTTGAATCGTCGCCCATGGCATCATCCTGACCCCGCAAAGGAACAAGGCCGCCGACAGAATCGATGACAGAGACATCCTCGGGCCGCATGCCGGACACGGCTGCCGCGATCAGATGCCGAAGGGCCTGTGCCTGCGCCTGATCCAGACTGCCCGAAATCGTGGTTAGCGTGACACTGGCCGTCGGCTGATTTTCACGGCGAAAGGCTTGCGCCGGGGTCTGGGCGATATGCACGCGCGCGGCCCGGATTTGCGGGTTGGCTAGAATTGTGCGGGCAAGCTCGCCCTCTTTTGCGCGCCAATAGGCAGCGTCGAACATCTGCGACGTGGTGCTGAAACCTGACATCCCGTCCAGAAGTTCGTAACCAGCCGCCCCCATAGCAGGCAGCCCCTGCGAGGCGAGCGTCATGCGCAGCGCATCACGCTGATCCGCGGGGACAAGGATCGAATCACCCTGAACGGTGAATTCGACGCCCTGTTGTTCCAGAACCTGAACGATCTGCCCTGCGGCGGTGCTGTCCAGACCCGCATAAAGCAATGTCAGATTTGGGGTCGACGCCATGCGTGAAAGGCCAAAGATGGCAAGGAACATGGCTAAAGTCGCCCCGATCACAACCATGCGGCGGGTCACGGAAAGCTGCGACCAAAGCTGCAAAAGATTCTGCACGTTCACGCTCCGACGAAGGGGCTTCTGCCCGGATGGGTTCAGCTTTCGCGGATTGGGCTTAACAATCGGTTAGTGGGATTGCGGTTATATCGGCATAGATGAATTTGGCGGAGTGGATGATGCCCGATGCTGCAAGCCCGCAGGACGCGGTGCCGAAAAAGAAATCGAAGCGTCCCCTGTTGATTGGGGCCGTTCTTGCGCTTTTGTTTGGCGGGGCGGGGTTTTATGCAACCATCTCCGGGATGGTTCTGGCAAGCAGTGGGGCCGGGGATCAGGCGGCAGAACACGGGTTGCCGTCGCTGCCCGACATCGCCTTTGTCCCTGTCGAATCGGTGATCATCTCGCTGGGCCCTGCGTCTCAGGCAGGTCATTTGCGCATGACATCGCAATTGGAGGTGGAAAAATCCCTCGCCGCCGAGGTGACGCTGGTGATGCCGCGCATCCTGGATGTGATCAACGGCTATCTGCGCGCGGTGGAGGTTTCGCAACTGGAAGACCCGACTGCACTCGTCCGGCTGCGGGCGCAAATGTTGCGGCGCATTCAGACAGTGACTGGCGAAGGTCGGGTGCGCGACCTGCTGATCACCGAATTCGTTTTGAACTAGGGGGCTCGAATGGACCTGATTGCAGATATTCTTCTGGTGGCGGGTGCGATGGGTGCGGCTTTCTACTGCGCCGTCTTGGGCGCACGGCTGAAATCTTTTGCGACGCTTGAGACAGGCATGGGCGGTGCCATCGCGGTTCTCTCTGCCCAAGTGGATGATATGACCCGCGCGTTAGATCAGGCGCGGGGGGCGGCGATCGGGTCAGCGGATCAGCTGGGAGATTTGACGATCCGGGCAGAAGCCGTCGCGGCGCGGTTGGAACTGCTGGTCGCAGCCATGCACGATCTGCCTGCCATTGCACCTGATCCGGCAGAGGACGCTGCGGCTGTGCCAACGGCGGTGGAAGATGACCGACGCCTGCGGTTCACGCGCCGCAGGTCATCGCGCGATACGCTGGAGGCGGCAGAATGATGGGCAGAAAACGGGGTGGGCGGGGGACGGTCTACATCCTTGCGCTTTTGCTTGCGGCCTCGTCAGCATTGCGATTGGGGTCTGGGGTGGGCAAGGCTCTTGCCGGCACACCCGAAGAGGAAGCGGCCTCGGTCGTGCCTGCAGAACCCGGCCTTTGCCCCGAACAGCCGCTGGCTTTAGCGCAGGCCTTGTCGGCGCGCGACGCTGAACTGACAGCACAAGAAGCAGCGCTGGATCAACGGATGGCGGCGGTTGCGTTGGCGGATCAGGCCATCGGAGACCGCATGGCCGCCTTGGCAGCGGCCGAAGCTGAGCTCTCGGAAACTCTCGCACGCGCAGATGGCGCAGCAGAGGCTGATCTTTCACGCCTGACCGAGGTTTATGAAACGATGAAGCCGAAGGATGCGGCGTCACTGTTCGAAGCGATGGATCCGGACTTTGCGGCAGGTTTTCTGGGCAGGATGCGCCCGGACGCAGCGGCAGCGGTGATGTCTGGCATGTCATCTAAATCGGCCTACGGCATCAGCGTCCTGCTCGCGGGGCGGAATGTGATGGTGCCCACCGAATAACGGTGAAAATTCGCTTCAGGTCAGGGTTTCTTAACGCGAACCGGACAAAGATCAGACGTGTTGGCAAAGGGGAAAGCAGATGTTCGGCCTGATCGGGATCGCTGTCATTTTTATCATGGTCTTCGGCGGATATATCCTCGCCGGGGGCAAGATGGGGATCATCCTGAAAACCCTGCCCTTTGAAATGATCATGATCGGCGGCGCATCATTGGGCGCGTTCCTGGTGTCGAACGATCTGGCGGCGGTAAAACATACTGTCAAAGATGTGGGCAAGGTGTTCAAAGGCCCCAAATGGAAGCCCGAAGATTACCGGGATCTGCTGTGTCTGTTGTTCGAATTGATCCGCATCGCCAAGACCAACCCGGTTGCGCTCGAAGAACATATAGAAAACCCCCACGAGTCGACCGTTTTTGTCCGCTATCTCAGAATCGCGAAAGATCATGATGCGATTGATCTTATCTGCGACACGCTGCGTGCCGCCTCAATGAACTACGACGATCCGCATCAGGTGGAAGAGGTGCTGAATAAACGCATGGAAACGGCCCAGCACCATGCGATGCATTCCAGTCACGCGCTGCAAACCATGGCGGATGCTTTGCCCGCGCTTGGGATTGTGGCGGCTGTTCTGGGGGTGATCAAAACGATGGGGGCGATTGATCAACCGCCGGAAGTTCTGGGCAAGATGATCGGGGGTGCCCTCGTCGGCACGTTTTTGGGCGTTTTTCTGGCTTATGGACTGGTCGGCCCCTTTGCAACGCGGGTGAAGGCAGTGGTGGAAGACGACAGCCATTTCTACAGCCTGATCCGGGAAGTGCTGGTGGCCAACCTGCACAACCATCCTGCAAACATCTGTATAGAGGTGGGTCGCCAGAACACACCGCATCATGTGCGCCCCAGCTTTGGCGATCTGGAAGAGGCGCTTCGCGCCCTGAAGCAGGAAGCGGCATGAAAATTTTCGTGACGCTGCTATTTTTGCTCGCCCCGGCATGTCTTCGGGCAGAACCGATCAGGGTTCAGTCAGGTGAACATGACGGCTTTTCACGCCTTGTCTTGAGCGGGGTTGGCACCCGCGAATGGGTCTTTGGCCGGACCGAACAGGGCTATGTGCTGTCGCTTGCCGGTGTATCCAGCGGGTTTGATGTGTCCGATGTCTATCGCATGATTCCGCGCAACAGAATATCTGCCGTCTGGGCTGACCCTGAAAGCGGGGCCTTGAACCTGCGGATTGCCTGTGCCTGCCATGCTTTGCCCTATGAATTGCAGCCCGGTATTCTGGTCGTCGACGTGCGCGACGGACCCGCGCCACCGGGATCATCATTTGAGCTGAGCTTGACTGCTTCACCCGTTCCGCCCCTCGTTGATGCGATTCCGGCGCGTCCGAAACGCCGCCCGGGAGCGGCCGATGGGGTGACGGGGCAGCCTGCGGCATCTTTTCCACCAATCGGTGCCATCGCGACTGGTGTCTCAGGACAGAGTCCCTCCCTTATGCCGACGCTGACGGCGGAAACGGTGGACATGTTTTCAATGCGTGACAATCTTCTGCGTGAGCTCAGCGACGGTTCGGCGCGCGGTGTAGTGACCTTGCAGCTACCGCCGGAGCCTTCACTGGCGCCGCAGCCGCAAAAAACGGACTCCAGCCTGAATGGGCATATCCGTATTGGCGAAGATCTTGGCCTGGTCGTGTTGCCCGGGGGCACAGATGACCGACGTGACAACCTGACCAATGACGGTTCCGCATGTATGTCGGGCAACAGGTTTGATCTGGCGGCTTGGGGTCCGGACGGACCGGCGATCAGCACGCTTGGTCGGGCAACCCATGGTCTGGTCGGGGAATTTGACAGCCCTGATCCTGTCGCGCTGGAGCGTGCCGTGAAGTACCTGTTGCATCTGGGATTTGGGGTGGAAGCCAAGGGTTTGATCACCGCCTTTGAAACGCCGATCCGTGATCACGACCTGCTTGTCGCTCTCGCAAGTCTGGTAGATGGCGCGGCGGACCCGAACGGTTTGTTCGTCCCGATGGCCGCCTGCGATACTTCGGCCGCACTCTGGGCCGCACTTTCTGTGTCAGACCTCACCACTTTGCCTGATCTGAATGTTAAGGCTGTACTGCGTGGTTTTTCCGCCCTGCCGCTTCATTTGCGCCGACATTTCGGCCCCGGTCTTGCCGATCAATTCCTTGCCATCAATGACTTGGAGACTGCCCGTGCACTGACCGCTGCCGTCGGGCGCGGCGGGCAGGCTGCAGATTCGTCCGTGACGCTGGCACAGGCAAAGGTTGATCACGCATTGGGCGAAACTGATGCGGCGGCAGCGGAACTGGCCCATGTGGCATCGGGAAACAGCCCTGACGCCGTACAGGCCCTCATGCTTCTGGTCGAGACGCGCATTGAAAATGATCATGTCGTGCCGCCTGACCAGATCGTGGCACTCGGTGCCTTGATGCAGGAATACCGCGGTGCCGAAGATGAACCCGGCCTCGCGCGCGCGCTGGCTTTGGCCCATGCCTCGGCGGGAAACTTTGGGGCTGCCTTTCGCATGCTGCCTGACGATGTCGAAACTCAATCGGAAATCTGGTCGATTCTGGCGGAGCATGGGTCTGACGCGGCTCTTCTTGATTTTGCGGTAGTCGCGGACGGGGTGTCAGCCCCGCCTGTGTCGGACGACGCGCGTCAAACACTCGCCCGTCGCCTTGTGGGGATAGGCTTGCCCAGCCCAGCAGAGCGGTGGTTGGACACCCCGATTGTCGCATTGGCTGGATCAGGTCTGACAAGACTGGATCAGACGGATGCTGATCGCTTGCTACGGGCCGAAATTTCGGTCCGGCGCAAAGACGGCGCTGCTGCTGTGCAGCAGTTGATCGGTCAAACAGGTGAAGCGGCGGATCGCCTGCGTGCCCGCGCGTTCGAAATTGCGTTGCAGCAAGATCAGGCGCTGCGCCAATACGCCGCCCTGAATGACCAGGACGCCATGACGATCGCCGCAAGAAATGCCCGCGATTGGCAGGCGGTTGTCACTGGCCCTGATCCCCTGTGGTCGGCGGCGGCCGGGTTAATCAAGCCCAAATCGCCCGATCCGTCAGCGCCCGTTCCGGGTCCTTTGGCCCGCAGCCGCGTCTTGTTGGAGGAAAGCCTTTCTGCGCGTGACACACTATCGAGGCTGCTGTCGGCTGTCCCAACCCCGTCGCGCCCTTAAATCCTGCTAACTGTTTGGAAAGGGTACAGGCATTAAACTGACTAAGACCTGCAAAAGCGGGAACAGACAGGAGAATCCATGTCCGTCGTCAAAAACAATCGGCCTGGACCCCGACGCGATAGTGCGGCGATGTCCGGTGGTGAGATCCGAACATGGCTGTTCGCGGCCCTGATTGGCATGTTCAGTAGTCCGGTCTTTGCGACTGGGTCCACCGATCCGTCGCTGCTGTGCGAACAGGCTGCCCGAATTGCATCGGGTGAAACGGGTGTCCCGCTCAACGTGCTGCGGGCAGTCGCACTGACGGAAACGGGGCGGCAAGTTCCGGGTGGTCAACCAGGCCTTTCCCCTTGGCCCTGGGCCACGAATCAGGCAGGCGCCTCATCCTGGTTCGACACGATGGATGAGGCAGTTTTGCAGGTCCAAGGATTGCTGGAAACTGGGATCGGCAACGTCGATCTGGGGTGTTTTCAACTGAATTATCGTTGGCACGCAGCGCAGTTTGCGTCGGTCAAAGACATGTTCGACCCCTTGCAGAATGCCCGCTATGCAGCCCGTATGCTTGCGCGCCTGTATCGCGATCGTGGCGATTGGTCACTGGCTGCAGGAGCATATCATTCCGGCACGGCCAACCTCGCTGGACGCTATCGCGCTCGGTTCGACGCCAACTTTGCGGCAGTGTCGGGGGCTGACGTGATGACCGACCCCCATCTGACTTTGACCAGGATTGCCGCACCCCGCCAAAATCTGTTCCCGCTGCTGCGCGTCGGCGGCCGGGGAACCGGGGCTTCACTGTTTCCCGACACCGTAGCCGGTCGTCGCCTGATCGGGGATTGAACCATGCCGTCAACCCCTTTTTCGCCCCGCGATCTGTTCCGTCCCACCATTCTGCTCGCCCTCGCCTTGATGGCCGTGATCATCATGATGGTGCTTCCGGTGCCCGCTTGGGTGCTTGATATGGGCCTTGCGATATCCTTCGCCTTGGCAATCCTGATGCTGACTATCACGCTGTTCATCGAACGGCCTTTGGATTTTTCTGCCTTTCCAACCATCCTGCTTGCCTCGCTCATGCTGCGCCTTTCTCTTAACGTGTCATCGACCAAACTGATCATCGGGCAGGGCCATACCGGCACAGACGCGGCAGGCCATGTGATTGAGGGATTTGCGAATTTCATCATGGGCGGGAACATCCTGCTGGGTGTGGTAATTTTCTGCGTGCTGATGATCGTGAATTTCATCGTTATCACCAAAGGGGCGGGCCGCATGGCTGAGGTGGGGGCCCGTTTTGCCCTCGATGGCATGCCGGGCAAACAGTTGGCCATTGACAGTGATATGGCGGCAGGGGCCATTGACCACGCCGAGGCCAAGGTGCGGCGAGAACGCGAATTGGCGGAAACCACCTTTTTTGGCTCGCTGGATGGCGCGTCGAAATTCGTCAAGGGTGATGCGATTGCGGGGCTTTTGATCACAGGGTTGAACATCGTGGTCGGGCTGATCATGGGTGTCGCCATGCACGAAATGCCCATTGGCCAGGCGTTTGAGACTTATGCTATTCTTACAGTGGGTGATGGTCTGGTGAGCCAGATCCCGGCCGTGATCATTTCCGTTGCGGCAGCGCTGCTGCTAACGCGCGGCGGGGCCACGGGTGCGGCGGATGTGTCGTTCTTCCTGCAACTCGGGCGTTATCCTGCGGCGTTGGGCACAGTCGCCTTTCTGATGTGCGTCTTTGCGCTGGTGCCCGGGATGCCGTTCATTCCCTTCATGGCGGGTGCGATTGCCCTGGGCGCCGCCGCGTATCGGGGGTATCGCAAAGCCCAGAACGCCCCCGCGCCGGCCGAGGTCACAGCCCCCAACGCACTCCCTAGGCGGTCGATGGGCGATATTCTGGACTTTGACGATATCCACATCGAATTTGCGCCTGACCTCGTCGCGATGGTGCTGGATCCGGCAACCGGCCTCGACGTGCGCGTGCAGAATATGCGCAGCCATATCGCCAGCGCCTTTGGCTTGATCCTGCCGGAAATGCGCCTGACTGATGAAGCGACTTTGCCCACCGGCGCGTACCGCATCCGCCTGCAAGGGGTGGAACGCGTGCGCGACATGCTGATGCCGGAACGCGTTCTGACATTGCTGGCCGAGGGTGTCGATGCGCCGCCCGGCGCAGATGTCCGTGAACCGGTTTACGGGGCGCCCGCCCGTTGGATTTCCCCGGATCATCAGGAAACTGCGGCCTTGGCGGGGCTGACTGTGGTATCACCCGCGGAGGTTCTGGCGACCCATCTGCTTGAGGTGATGAAGTGCAATCTGGCGCGCCTTCTGACGCTGAAAGGTCTGCGGCGATTGCTGGATGAATTCGTGAATGTGTCCGACCCCACGCGGGCCGATGCGAACCGGCGGTTGCTGGATGAACTGGTGCCCGACAAGGTTCCTGTCGATCTGCTGTTGACCGTGCTGCGCCTGTTGCTGGAGGAACGGGTGTCGATCCGCAACCTTCCCCTGATCCTTGAGGCGGTGGCCGAGGGCCGTTCGTTGGGCGCGCCGGAATCAGTGTGTGAACATGTGCGCCAACGGCTGGGGTTTCAGCTTGTTGCGGAACTGCGTCGTCCCGACGGGACAATTCCGTTGGTGCAGTTGTCACCCGAATGGGAAAAGACCTTTGCCGCCCATCAGATCGATGCAGATCGTGGCCTGCGCGATGTTGCCCTGCCGCCGGATGTGTTCGGGCGTCTGGCCAATGGTCTGGCTGATAAACTGAATCGCGCAGCCGAAAGTGGGATCAACCCGGCATTGGTCACATCAACACTGCGGCGACGGTTCTTGCGCACCGTTCTGGGCGCCAAAGGCCTGTCGGCCCCGGTGCTATCCTACGACGAAATCGGCACGGATGCGCGACCCGCGATCGTGGGGCAGGTTCCCGCATGACCGAACTGATGACCCAACTGACCGCCCTGTCAGGGCTTAGCCGGGACTGGTTTCTGACCGCTTTCATGGTGTTCTTGCGGGTGGGTGCGATGATGGCCCTGCTGCCCGCCTTCGGGGAACAGACCATCCCAGCGCGCGTCCGACTGGTTCTGGCTTTGGCTTTCACCGCTGTCTCCGCCCCAGCCGTGGCAGATCGTATCCCACCCCTGAACAATGCCTTGCCGTTTCTTACCGAAATGGCGGCGGGTCTGTTGCTTGGCATCGGCCTACGTCTGTTCGTGCACTCCTTGCAGATTGCGGGCACCATCATCGCCCAATCAACGTCACTGTCGCAGTTGTTCGGAGGATTGGATGCGGATCCTTTGCCCGCGATCGGCACAATCCTGACCGTCGCCGGTCTGGCGCTGGCGCTATCACTGGGCCTGCACGTGCGGGCAGCGGAACTAATTATCCTGTCCTATGATATTCTGCCGGCCGGGGACCTGCCACTGGCCGCTGATGTGGCGAGCTGGGGGGTGGCACAAATCGCCCATATCTTCGCGCTCGCCTTTTCGTTATCGGCCCCGTTCATGATCGCCTCGCTGATCTACAATCTGGCGCTGGGCGTGATCAACCGGGCCATGCCGCAACTGATGGTGGCGATGATCGGCGCACCTGCCCTGACATTTGGCGGACTGGGGTTGCTGGCGGTGATGGCGCCCTTGGCCTTGTCGGTCTGGGTCGCCGCGATGGGCCAGTTTCTGGATGCGCCGTTCACGGTGCCCAGATGAGCGGAGACGACAGTGAAAAGAACCACGAACCGACCGCCCGCCGACTGGAACAGGCGCGCGAAAAGGGCGATATTGTCCGTTCGGCCGATCTAAATATGGCAGCGGGCTATGCCGGGTTGACGCTGGCCTTTCTGGGTCTTGGGGCGGCTGCGCTGATAGCGGCAGGGCAATCGGCCATGGTGCTCCTGGATCAGTCCGACCATCTATCGCGCCTTGTCTTTGATGGGGCAGCAGCCCCTGTCGGTGGCATGATCAGCAGCATCGGCTGGATTTTCGCGCCTTTTTTTCTTGTTCCGGCGGGTGTTGTCCTACTCGCGCTGCTCGGCCAGCGGGGGCTCGTGTTTTCCCCCGATAAGGTGATGCCGAAGTGGTCCCGACTGTCACCATTGGCGACGGCAAAGCAGAAATTCGGTCGCGATGGCCTATTTGAATTTGCCAAAAGTGCTGCAAAGCTGACGATCATTTCGGCCATGATGGCATGGTTTCTGGCAGATCACGGGGATCAAATACTGGGGACACTCTATCTTTCCCCCGCCATGGGTACGTCGGTTCTGGCACGTCTGATGGTGGATTTCTTGGTCCTGGTCGTCCTCGTATCGGCGGCAATCGCGGGTCTCGATTACGCCTGGCAATACAGCCAACACATGCAGCGCAACCGCATGTCGCGGCAAGAAATGATTGATGAAAACAAGGATCAAGAAGGTGATCCGCATACCAAGGCACAACGGCGGCAGCGCGCCTTCGATCTGGCGACAAACCAGATGCTGACGGACGTGCCCAAGGCTGATGTGATCATCGTGAACCCCACGCATTATGCCGTTGCCCTGAAATGGGATCGCGGGTCGCGCCGCGCGCCGATTTGCGTTGCCAAAGGCGTTGATGAAATTGCGGCCCGCATCCGGGAAAAGGCGGCTGAGGCGGGGGTGCCGATGCATCGCGATCCGCCCACAGCGCGCGCCCTACATGCGAGTGTAAAGGTCGGGCAGGAAATCGGAGCTGATCAGTACCGCGCCGTTGCGGCGGCCATTCGTTTTGCCGAAAACATGCGGCAGCGGGCCCGCGGCAAACGGCGGCCTGGATGAGAAAGGCCAACGATCTTGCTGCTCTGGGCCAGTTGGCCGGATTGATCCGCGATCTGCGGTTGGCTGAACTGGCGCAGGCAAGTGCGGCGCGTCAGACGAGCCTTGACCGTCTGGCAGATCTGGAACCGCTTACCGCCTTTGACCTCGATCCTTTCGCCGACGCGCAAGTGGCGCTGCGCTATCAGGTCTGGGCCGATCACCGCCGGGCCGAAATCGAACCCGTGCTCGACCGTCAGACCAAGGCGGTGGCTCGTGCCACAGATGCCGCGCGGCACGCGCTTGGGCGGGCAGAGGTGTTGCGGGTGCTGGCGAACAAACCAAGCTGATCTGCGTTTGTCTGCTTCATATCGGCGGCCGCTACGCACGGACTTGACCTTCATGCTGTTTGGCAAAGTAGCCCTTGGTTAGGGTCGCGCACGGAGGGTTTATGGTATCTGCGGCTGTTGCGGCCCAAAATTCCAAATGATGCCAAGGCTCTGTCTGCCGGATCTCAACTGTCCTGCCGCGCGATGTCCGAAATCAGCACATCCAGAACAATCGCTCCCGCCGCCGTTCTGGCCGTTTCCAGCAGCGCGCGGCGCAGCACTATCAGGTTTGCCCCGTCGGTGAAGGAACCCTTGAATCCGCCCGCGTTCGCATGATCGAACAAGACCTGCAAAAATCGGTCCCGCAGCTTTGGCTCCATCGCAAAGACTGCTTCTGTTGACCCCGCGGTCACTTCAAGGTTCAACGACAGGATAACCATTGATGCCACCCTTCCCTCGACGACGATGGGCACGATGAACTGATTGCTCAATTTTACATATTCCGGCCCGGTTCCTTCGCCATTGTCTGCTGTTGCAGCCTCCATTTCAGGGGCGGTGTCTTCGCCGTCGGCCGTCGCCCCTGGCGCATGCTCTTCGCCGGCTGCTGCCGAAATTTCAGCCGCCGCCGCTCCCAGTTCGCCGGTCGGGCGCAACAGGAGCCCTCCCCCGACACCTGTCCCCAAACCGATCAACGCCAACAACAATGGGACTACCTTACTCATCATCGCCCCCTAGAATGGCAAAACGACATCGGCCACCTGCTGGCCATACCGCGGTTGCTGCACGTCTGAAATCTGGCCGCGTCCACCGTAGGAAATGCGCGCACCGGCGATCTTGTCATAGGTGATCTCGTTCTGGCGGCTGATGTCCGTGGGTCGCACATAACCAGCCACCACCAGTTCGCGCAGTTCATAGTTCACCCGCACCTCTTGCTGGCCCTCGATTCGCAGCACGCCGTTGGGCAATTCCTCCACCACCGTCGCCGCCACCCGCAGTTCTAGTTTTTCGTTGCGCTGCACCGACCCTTCGCCCTGATAACTGGACGAGGATTCTGCCTGCACCGCATCGGCAATGGTCGCCCCTTCGGCCAGGGTTTCGTCGATCCGCTGAGGAATACCGAACAGCGATGGGATACCCATATCTTCCGACCCCGATCGGCTGCGATCCGACGAATTTGAAATCTCTGCCTTGTCGTCAATTTCGATTACCACAGTCAGAATATCCCCCCGCGCCTCCGCCCGTCGTTCCCCGAACAGCGATGACCGCCCGCTAGTCCACAAGGATGACGCATCAGTGGGCCCGTCGGGGTCGGTCTCATGCGGTATCGGGTTGGAATACATCGCGTGGTGCTGATAGCTGCCTTCCAGCGGCGAAAAGGCCGGGGCCTTGCCCACTTCTTCCATCCGCGCGCAGGCGGTGGCCAGCAGAAAACACACGGCAATCTTGCGCCACATCATCAGTTCATCCCTTGCAGATTGGGTGTCACGCGGACCTGCCCGCTGGTGTCGATTTCGCCGAAAACGGTGCTGCGCGACGCAATGTTCATCACGCGGATCACATCACCCGCACCGCCCCGTTCCAGCGCCCGGCCTTCGGTCAGGATGTCTAAACCGCCCGCCTGATAGGCGAGAGTGACCGTTTGGTTGCGTTCAACAGATGCGGGCGGCCCGAAATCACCGGGCCGGACCGGGCGGCCCGCGTACAGGGTCACCCGCGCCTCCTGGCCGAGCGCCGGGGCCGGGTCGGTCAAGGCCCCCGCGATATCGGCGTCGACCACCGTCATGTCAGCCTCTGTCAGCACTGCTTGCGCCCGCACCGTGCGGGTCATGATCACACTGTCGGCCATCAGGGCAGACGGCAGCAGCGTCAGGATCAGGGTCAGGTGCCACATCACCGCACCTGCGTCGTGGCTTGCAGCATCTGGTCTGCGGCAGTGATCACCTTGGCGTTCAGTTCGTACCCGCGTTGCGCCTTTATCAGTTCCGTCACCTCGCGAACGGCGTCAACGGAACTTTCCTCAAGAAACCCCTGCCGCAGGGTGCCCAAGCCATCTTCCCCCGGATTGCCCTGCAATGGTGGACCCGAGGCCCCGGTTTCAGTGAACAGGTTAGACCCGATCGCCTCCAGCCCTTTTTCGTTGGTGAAGCCGGCCAAGGTCAGCTGACCCAGGCGTTCCGGCTGCACCCGATCCGCGAAATAGGCAAACACCTCGCCCGATGCGCTAATCGACAGGCTGCGCGCATCGGACGGGATCGTCAGGCCGGGTGCCACCTCGTATCCGTCCGATGTGACGATGAGGCCGTCGCCGGTGCGTTTCAGTCCGCCGTCCCTTGTGTATCCCGCCCCGCCCGATGGCAGCACAACCTCCAGATATCCGCGTCCTTCGATGGCCACATCGAGGTCGCCCCCGGTTGCGGTCAGTGATCCCTGTTCAAGAATCGTGGAAACGGACGTTGGTCGCACCCCAAGCCCGATCTGGATGCCCGTTGGAAGAACCGTCCCATCTTCCGCCGAAACCGTGCCGGGGCGGGCCAGTTGCTGATAATGAAGGTCGGCAAATTCGGCACGGCGCGCGTTATACCCCGTGGTCGACATGTTCGCGAGGTTTTGGGATACGACATCCACCCGCATCTGTTGGGCGGCCATCCCCGTGGCGGCAATTTGCAGGGCTTTCATCGGTTTCTCCTATCGGCCAAGGGTCTGGATCACGCCCCGCACGCGCGCATCTTCGCGGTCGAGGAAC
>JANMDH010000510.1:0-4194 GCA_031376195.1 Gemmobacter sp.
GGCGGCCCTGCGGGGTTCCGGGCTGATCGTGCCCAAACCTACGGGGCCGGGGGGGCCGACCCGTCGGGTGGCGCCGGCGGTGGCGGACGGGGGGGGGGGGCAGGAGTTCGACGTGGCGTCGAACCCGGAATTCCTGCGCGAAGGGGCGGCCATCGACGATTTCATGCGGCCCGACAGGGTGGTCGTGGGGGTGGAGGGGGCGCGTGCGCAACGGGTGATGGCAGATGTGTACAAGCCGTTGTTCCTGCGGGATTTTCCGGTTGTCTATACCGGGCTGGAAAGTGCCGAAATGATCAAATACGCGGCGAATGCGTTTCTGGCGACGAAGATCACGTTCATCAACGAAATCGCGGCCTTGTGCGAACGGGTGGGGGCGGACGTCAAGGCAGTGTCGAAGGGGATCGGGCTGGACGGGCGGATCGGAAACAAATTCCTGCATGCGGGACCGGGTTACGGCGGATCATGTTTCCCGAAAGACACGAGGGCGTTGGCGCGGATCGGGCAGGAACACGGGGTGCCGATGCAGATCACGGAAACGGTGATCAAGGTGAACGAGGAAATCAAGCGGCGGATGATCGACAAGATCATGGACATGCTGGACGGGTCTGCGGTGGGCAAGACGGTGGCGGTGCTGGGCGTGACGTTCAAGCCGAACACGGATGACATGCGCGATGCGCCCAGCCTGACGATCATCCCGGCGCTGGTGGGGGCAGGGGCAAAGGTGCGCGTGACGGACCCGGAGGGAAAGCGCGAAGGAGAGGCGCTGCTGCCGGGGGTGAAATGGACGGAAAATGCCTATCAGGCGGGGCAGGGCGCTGATGTTGTGGTGCTGCTGACGGAATGGAACGAGTTTCGCGCGCTGGATCTAGAAAAATTGGCGCATAAGATGCAGGTGGCGCGGATGGTGGATCTGCGCAATGTCTATGACCGGGCGACGGCGATGGCTGCAGGGTTCACGCGGTTTGAAGGGGTGGGGCGTTAGGTCTGCCTGCGGTTGGGGTGAACAAGGCACAGATCATTTCTGTGCGGTTATGTCTGATATTTTTGCCCGGGTTCCACGGGCCCACAGAGATCATCGGGGCGCGACGAAGTGGCGGGGATAGGGTGCCCTGATCGCAGGCGATTGGCGGCAAAGGCGCAGCGGTGTCTGTTGGGTGTGGATCGGTTGCTGCGGCAGGATTTCAGGCGGCGGTGCTGCTGATCGTGACCCGGTTGCGGCCTGCCGATTTTGCCAGAAGCAAGGCGCGGTCGGCGCGGTTCATGACATCGACGACAGGCTCGGTTACGGGCAAGTCATGATTCGCCCCCACGGCGAGGCCGATAGAGGCGGTGACACTGACGACCGCACCTTCAGCGGTACGGATCGGGCGGACCTGAACGACGCGGCACAGACGTTCCGCGATCACCTGTGCCTCGGTCAGTCCGGTGTCGGGCAGGCCGACAAGGAATTCTTCGCCCCCCACGCGCGCGAGCAGATCGCCCTCACGCAGATTGGCAGAGAGACGAAGTGCCACTTCGATCAGCACAGCATCCCCTGCCGCATGCCCCCAGCGATCATTGACCGCCTTGAACTGGTCCAGATCAATGACCAGCACCGCATAGGGCAGGCCTGCCGCCTGTGCGCGTTCGGCAATGCCCGCAAGGTAGGGGGTGGCATAGCGGCGATTGTGCAGGCCTGTCAGCGGGTCAATCACTGATGCGCGCAGGCTGTCCTGGACAGAGGCGCGCATCCGGTCTGCGGCGCGTTTGCGTCGCAACAGTTTGCGCAGACGCAAGGCAAGTTCCTGCGGATCGACCGAGGCTGCGACCACATCATTCGCGCCAAGGTCAAACGCCATGGCAGCGCCTTCGGGGGCAGAACCGGGGGGTCGGTCGGGGCACACGATACAGATGGCGGCATGGCGGGTAAGGGTGCGGCTGCGCAGATCGGACATCAGGCGCAACCCGCCATTGCGCCCGTCGAGATCCGCCTCCACCACGAAAATATCGGGGTGGGCGGCACCGGGCAGGCCATCGGCGAGGGTTTCTTCACGCGACATGATCACCAGTCTGTCGGTCATCACGGCGCTCAGATCACGGCGCCAGGCCATGGCGGTATCCGCCCGGTCTGCGACGAGGGCAACAAGGCCCGGATGATCAAAATCCGACGCAGGTTCTGCCAGACCGAAGATCGGCAGCGCACCGTCGGCTGATTGCAACGTGGCATCGGTATCCCGGCTACGGACAAGGGATCGTATCCTTGCCAGCAGAATCTGATCTTCGACCGGTTTTTGAAGATAATCGTCGGCACCCGTGTTTAACGCCTGCAAACGTGAGGCAGCGTCGCCCGAGGCCGAAAGGACAATTACGGGAATGTCCTGGGTGGCGGGGTCCGCGCGCAGTTTGCGCAAGACATCGACACCGGGCATATCGCGCAGATGATGATCGAGCAGGATCAGATCGGGATCTTCATCCCGCGCGAGGCGCAGACAGCTTTCCCCGTCCGCCGCCATCAGCGGATGATAGCAAGCTGTGGCCAGCTTGACCTTCAGCACGATGCGATTGGTCGCAACGCTGTCAACGATGAGGATTTTTCCAGACATCCGAATAAGGCCCGCTTGCCGGTGGTTCCGACAGCTCCATCTTTCTTTCCAAGTGGTTAAGATTTCCTTTCCATATTATGTGAAATGCTATCACGAAAGCAGCAAATTTGGGGACAACATGGGGGAGAAGTCAGTGATTGGGCAAGAAGCCGCTGAAACCATCGCTTTGCAGGCGTTGGGATGGATGCTTTCCAGTGAGGAAACCTTAACGCAGTTCCTGGGGGAAAGCGGGCTTTCGGTGGCGGAACTGGGCACATCGGCGCGGCAGCCGGAGTTTTTGGCGGCGGTGCTGGATTTCATCCTGACGCAAGACGAGTGGGTGCTGGCGGCAAGCGGGGCGTTGGGGCGGGTGCCGGAAGATCTGGTGCAGGCAAGGGCGGCACTGCCGGGTGGGGCTGTTCCTGACTGGACCTGATCGGTGGGGGGACCTAGGATCGCGGAATTGCCCCGAAGGAGATTTCCGGAATGATTGATGGCGTGGTGTTCGACAAGGATGGAACCTTGTTCGATTTTCGGCTTGCCTGGGGGCCATGGGTGCGGCGGGTGCTGGGGGATCTTGCCCCGGATGCGCAGAGGGCTGCCGAAATGGGGCGGGCCCTGGGGTTCGATCTGGACACTGGTTCTTTCGCGGCTGATTCCGTGGTGATTGCCGCGACAGTCGAAGAATCGGCGCGTCTTTTGCTGCCGTATCTGCCGGGGGCGGATCTGGCGGCGCTGACCGCGCATCTGAACCGTCTGGCGGTGGATGTCCAACTTTCGGAAACGGTTCCGCTGGTGCCGTTTCTGAAGGATCTGCGGGCACGGGGGATTCGGATCGGGCTTGCCACGAATGATACAGAAGCGCCGGCGCGGGCCCATCTGCAAAGCGCAGGGATCGCTGATCTTTTTGATTTTGTGGCGGGATATGACAGTGGGTTCGGGGGCAAGCCGGGGCCGGGGATGTTGATCGCCTTTCTGCAGCAGACGGGGCTCGGGGCGCGGCGTGTGGCCATGGTGGGGGACAGCACGCATGATCTGGAAGCCGGTCGGGCGGCGGGGATGCGCACGGTGGCGGTGCTGACAGGCGTGGCGGAACGGGCCGATCTGGCGCCGCATGCGGATGTGGTGATGCAGGACATTAGCGGGCTGCCCGCATGGATCGATGGGCTGAAAGCGGGTCAGTCACAGGGTTAGGCGCGAAAAACGACGCAGTTGCGTCGGTGATTGGTTGTGCAGTGGCGCGCCAGATCGTTCATTCTTGGGTCACGCGGGATCAATGGTTCCGCAGGGGACGAAGGGGACGGCCATGACCGAAGAACCAAACCGCAAGCGCCGCGCCGGGGGGCGTGCGGGCAACAAAATGCGCGCAGGATCGGCAGCGATTGATCAGATGCCATGGCGTATTCCCGTCAACCCGGACCGCCCGACGGAACCGATGGACATGGACGGCGTGATGGCCGTGCACCGGGGGGCGATGCGGATATTGTCAGAGATCGGGATTGAATTCCTGAACCCCGATGCGGTGACGATCCTGCAAAAGGCAGGCTGCAAGGTGACCGGCACCAATGTGCGGATGGACGAATCCTTTGTGATGGAAATGCTGGCGACAGCGCCCGAACAGTTCACGATCACC
>JANMDH010000520.1:0-5674 GCA_031376195.1 Gemmobacter sp.
CGACGCTCGCCATCCGCCGCGAAGATCACATCATGTTCCCCCACGATGTCCCCCCCCCGGATCGAGGCGAAACCGATATCCCCCCGGCGCCGCGCGCCCGTCATTCCGTCGCGCCCTGCGTCCCGCACCTTTTCCAATGCCACACCGCGCCCATCCGCCGCCGCCTGCCCCAGCATCAGGGCCGTGCCAGACGGCGCATCCACCTTGCGCCTGTGATGCGCCTCCACCACTTCCACGTCCCAATCCGCATCCAGGGCCGCTGCCACCCGCCGCGTCAACCCGATCAGCAGATTGACCCCCAGGCTCATGTTTCCCGCCCGCACGATTACCGCGTGATGCGCCGCCCGCCCGATGGCCGCCAGATGTGCCGCCTCGAACCCCGTTGTCCCGATCACATGCACAAGCCGCGCCTGTGCCGCCAGCGCCGCAAATTCGACCGAAGCGCCGGGTGCGCTGAAATCCACAACCGCCTGCGCCTGCGCAAACGCCTCCAGCGGATCATCCGTCACCCGCACCCCCAGCGCCGCCCCGCCCGTCGCCAAACCCGCATCCTGCCCCAGCCAGGCATGCCCCGGTCGTTCCAGACAGGCCACCAGACGCGCCTTGTCCGACCCCGCGATCACCCGCGTCAGCATCTGCCCCATCTGCCCCGACGCCCCTGTCACAACGATACCCGGCAAATCCATAAGACGCCCCCCCTGTTACCTCCGCTTTAGCCGCTTCGGGCCAAAGCCGAAAGCCTGCCGTTGCGGGCGTGCGCCAAAGCCGCTACATGCCCGCCATGGCAAAGCAACTTTCCCCTCGTGGCCCCTCGATGCGGCAGCTGCGCGTCGGCGAACTTATCCGCCGCACCCTTTCCGATGTGCTCAACCGCGCCGATGTGCACGACCCTGACCTGAACCGCTTTTCCATCACCGTGGGGGAAGTGCGCTGTTCCAACGATCTTAAGGTCGCCACCGTTTTCGTCATGCCCCTGGGCGGCGGCGACGTGATGGCCGCAATTGCCGCCCTTTCGCGCAACAAGCCGGAACTGCGCCACCGCATCGCCAAGGAAATGACCCTGAAATACGCGCCCGACCTGCGTTTTCTGCCCGATGACACCTTTGACCGTCTGGACCAGACCCGCCGCATGTTCGCCGATGAAACCGTGCAGCGTGACATTGCAGCACCCGATACCGATGCGGATGATGACCCGGTTTAGTCTGGCATTTCTGGTTTCCCTGATCGCCCCGCACGTCAGCGCCGAAACCTGCCGCGATCTGACTTTCGAAGGGGCCTCCTACACCGTCTGCGACGTCGGCATCACCGACGATCTGCGTCTGTTCCAGGCGCGCCCCGATGGCACGCCGTTCGGGTCGTTTGCGGCGGTGAATGACGCCCTTGCGCTGACTGCGGGGCAACTGGGATTTGCGATGAATGCCGGCATGTTCCACTCTGATCGCCGTCCTGTCGGTCTTTTGATCATCGACGGGAAAGAACTGGCCCCGATTGTCACGTCGGACGGACCCGGCAATTTCGGCCTTCTGCCGAACGGGGTCTTCTGCATCGCCCAGACGGGCTTTGCCGTCGTCGAATCGCGTGCTTTCAAGGCCGTACCACCCGATTGCCGCCATGCCACCCAATCCGGCCCTATGCTGGTGATCGACGGCGCGCTGCACCCGAAATTTCTGCCGACATCCGATTCTCTTCACATCCGCAACGGCGTGGGCGTCAGCGCAGATGGGGCGACGGCCAGCTTTGTGATCTCCAACGACACCGTCAATTTCCACAGCTTTGCCCGCCTGTTCCGCGACGTGCTCGGGCTGCCTGACGCGCTCTATCTCGACGGATCCATTTCCCGCCTGTATGCACCCAACCTCGGGCGGCATGACGCGGGCTTTCCCATGGGGCCGATGGTCGGCACCGTCCAACCAGCGGGGCAATGAGATGGCACGCACCAAAAAAGGCCGCCCCATTTCGGGCTGGCTGATCGTCGACAAACCGGCGGGCATCACCTCCACGTCGGTCGTGAACAAGGTGAAATGGGCGTTTGCCGCGCAAAAGGCGGGGCATGCCGGCACCCTTGATCCTGCAGCAACGGGCGTTCTGGCGGTGGCACTGGGCGAGGCGACAAAAACCGTGCCCTACATCACCGATGCGCTGAAATGTTATCGCTTTACCGTGCGCTTTGGCGCATCAACCACCACCGATGATGCCGAAGGTACCGTAATTGACACGCGGGCGGCGCGGCCGCTGGATTCCGAAATTGAAGCCGCCCTCACCGCCTTTCGCGGCGACATCCGGCAGGTGCCACCCCAGTTTTCCGCCGTAAAGGTCGAAGGCGCGCGCGCCTATGATCTGGCGCGGGAGGGCGAGGTGATGGATCTGGCCCCCCGCGACTTGTGGGTGGACAGCCTGACGCTGACAGCACGGCCTGATCCTGATCATGCCGAATTGGAAATGGTCTGCGGCAAAGGCGGCTATGTCCGATCCATCGCGCGCGATCTGGGGCTGGCCTTGGGCTGCCTTGGCCATGTGCTGACGTTGCGCCGGGTCTGGTCAGGGCCGTTCGACGCCGAACATGGGGTCAGTCTGGCCCAGATCGACGCGCTTGCCCATACACCCGAACTCGACACACTGCTTTTGCGGCTTGAAATGGGCCTTGCCGATCTGCCGGAATTGCCCGCCACCCCCGAAGGCGCGGCGCGCCTGCGCAACGGCAACGCAGGCATGGTGATTGCTTCCAGCGCCCAATATGGCGACGAGGCCTGGGCCAGCTATCAGGGTAAGCCGGTGGCGGTGGGGATATACAAGGCGGGTGAGTTGCACCCAAGCCGGGTTTTCAACCTGTAGGCCCCATGCCTATTGTCACGGATGCAGACCTCTCGCGGAGGTATTTTCGGCAAGATGAATGCGGCTTTCATCGTCGCAGAAATGTGCCCGCCAGAAGTTGCGCACCATCATGAAGGCAGGCCCGGCGAATGATCACCCGAACCCACCAAAAAGCCGATGCCGCCAGCATTGCCGTCTATTCCCCGTGCGAGAAGTACCGCTATCTGCTGACCCGCACATGGGACGCGGGCGGCCCGCGCGCCTTGTTTGTGATGCTGAACCCGTCCACCGCAACCGAGATTCAGAATGATCCCACGGTTGAGCGGTGCGAACGCCGCGCGCGTGCGTTGGGTTTCGGCGCGTTTCGCGTGACGAACATCTTCGCGTACCGCGCCACCGATCCCCGCGTGATGCGCGGCGCAGGTGATCCTGTCGGGCCCGGCAATGATGACGCGATTGCTGAAAGTGTGCCATGGGCCGATCAGATCATCTGTGCGTGGGGCAGCCATGGCGCATATCTGGGGCGCGGTGCGGCGGTCGAGGCATTGCTGCGCGCCACGGGGCAGCCCCTGTGGCATCTGGGCCTGACACTGTCCGGCGCGCCACGGCATCCGTTGTACATTTCCTACGCCGCAAAGCCCGCCGTGTGGAACGCTGAGGGATAGAGGCTGCCGTTCGGCGACAGGTGAATGTCAGCCGGGGTCAGATCCGCCCCGTTCTGCACCATGGCCAGCGGCACGCCATCAAAAAACACGGTTACATCATCGGATTCGCCATCACGCACCAGCAACAGGTCAGGATCGGGGTGGCTGGCCGGGTCATAGACAAGCACAATCTGATCCTCGGCCGGATTGTAATCCTGAATATGCGCAAAGCCGCCGCCGCCCAGCCAATCCCCCAGAACAAAGCTGTCCTGCCCGTCGTCGCCCGTCGCCACATCATTCGCGCCCAGCACCAGCATATCATCGCCGGTCCCTGCGTTCAGATAATCCACCGCGCCGTCATTCCCCGCGGCGACATCGTGCCCGATCAGCGTATCGTCCCCAGCCCCGCCGTCCAGTGTATCGCTGTCCGCCCCGCCCGCGATCAGATCATTGCCCGCTCCACCCGCCAGCCAGTCGTCGCCCTGATCATCGGTCAGCCGGTCATCGCCCGTCCCGCCCAGAAGTTCATCATTGCCCGCCCCGCCGGTCAGGCTGTCATCGCCGTCATGCCCGGCCACGACATCGGCGCCATCACCGCCCGAAATCTGGTCATTACCCGCGTCGCCCTGCAGATTATCGTCGCCGGACCCACCCGTCACCGTATCATCGCCTGTCCCTGCCGTGACATGATCATCGCCATCGCCTGCGTCGATCCAATCCGCGCCGTCGCGCCCCAGAATCTGGTCAATCCCGTCCTGCCCGATGATCGTGTCTTCACCACCCCGGCCTTGCAGAATGTCATCGCCCTCGGTGCCCGTGATCAGACGCCCCGGCTCCACCTCCGGGGGCAGATCGTCTGAGTCGGGCAGGTTATCATTGGTATCCTCGGTTTCATTCGCCTCCGGTTCCTCCAGCCAGTCGAGGATCGACCCTGCTGCCAGTTCCCCGCCATGTGCCGCCCCGATCAGAACATCGGGCCTGTCTTCGGAACTGTCGTCGGATTGGTCGGACGAACCGCTGAAAAGGGAATCGACCAGCAATCCCGCCATTACGACGCCCATCAGCCCCAAAAGTCCCAGCATCTGATCTTCCCTTACTGACAATGCGGACACGGCATGTTAACCAAGGACTAGGTTAACATACCGTAATACATAGTAAATTTGAAAATTACGGTGACACAGAGCGGCTGATTCGACCAGAACCGGCGCCCTGGCCCGGAAAAGTTGAACCATTATTCTGCCAAAGCGGTGTGTGGCCCTTGGCTGGCAATCGACGCGCCCGATTGATGCTTTCCTTTTCGGGATTTTTCCCCTATACGCCCGCATCCCCACAGGTTCGCCTTGGGGCATGGGCTCTGCTGGACGACATCCTGGCTTGTTCCGTCACCCAAAACCAAAGGAGAATCCGATGTCGATTACTGTCGAACTGAAAGCGCAACTGATCAAGGACTACGCAACCAAGGAAGGCGACACCGGTTCGCCCGAAGTTCAGGTTGCCATCCTGACCTCGCGCATTTCGACCCTGACTGAACACTTCAAGGGTCACAAGAAAGACAACCATTCGCGCCGTGGGTTGCTGATGATGGTCGCCCTGCGCCGCAAGCTGCTGGACTACCTCAAGAAGAAAGACGAAGCGCGCTACACGACGCTGATTGGCCGTCTGGGCCTTCGCCGCTAATCGGATCAAACGCGCCCCCTCAACCGGGCGCGTTTGTCTTTTGCGGCCCCGCGGGCCAAGGGGAAAAACCGCACCATTCAGGGCCACGGGCAGGACGCCCGTCCATAGGCTTTGGGGAAGGGTCCCCGGCCAACTTAGGAAATGACATGTTCAACGTAACGAAAAAATCCATCCAGTGGGGCGACGAAACGCTGACACTGGAATCCGGGCGCGTGGCCCGTCAGGCTGATGGGTCAGTCATTGCAACACTTGGGGAAACCAGTGTGATGGCCAACGTCACTTTTGCCCGTCAGGCAAAGCCGGGCCAGGATTTCTTTCCCCTGACCGTCCATTATCAGGAAAAATACTATGCTGCGGGCAAAATTCCCGGCGGTTTCTTCAAACGTGAAGCGCGCCCTTCGGAAAAGGAAACGCTGACCTCGCGCCTGATCGACCGCCCGATCCGCCCGCTGTTCGTCGACGGCTACAAAAACGAAACCCAGGTTGTCATCACCGTCCTGTCGTTCGACAACGAAAATGACGCCGACATCGTCGGTCTCGTC
>JANMDH010000062.1:0-3312 GCA_031376195.1 Gemmobacter sp.
GGCCAGCGGCAAAAGTGGTTTCTGTTCCGCTATACCGGGCGGGATGATCAGATCAGGATCGACAGCGAACATCCGGAATTTTCACGCTGGAAGTGGATCAGCGCGGAAGAGATGATTGCCGCCATCGTGCCCTTCAAGCGGAATGTTTACATGAAGGTCGTGGACAGTTTCCGGGCCTATCTGGGATAGGGGTATCGCCCGCTCCTCCACCCTGCCGGGTGACTTCGCTGACGCCCTAAGCGAAATCATCCGGCAGGGTGGATAAGCGGGTTTTGCCGGGCAGATCCCCCACATGCCACCTGATTCGCCTCAGACGGTTAACGGCGTCCCATACTTTCCTACGTACATACGGAAAAAATACGCTTGTAATACGCAAAAAATACGCTGCGAATACGTTTGTTCTTGAACGATCTCAGTGGATTAAACGGCCGCGCGCTGTTTGTCGTTGGATGAACCGTCCACCCCCCTCAAATCCCGCCATACCATTGATAGCCCTTGTCGGCCCAATAACTGCCATGGCCCTGACCGAACCCGGCCAGGCTGTCGACCAGTTCGATCGTGTGGATGTATTTTGCCATCTTGTATCCCAACTGCCGCTCAATCCGCACGCGCAGGGGCGCGCCGTTCGCGATGGGCAGGGGGGTGTCGTTCAGGCCATAGGCAAGGATTGTCTGGGGATGATAAACATCAATCAGATCAATGCTTTCATAGTATTTGACCTCGCCCGACAGGCTGCGTTCCAGCGTGTCGAAACAGTGGAATACGGCATAGCGCGCGTTCACTTTCGGTTGCGCCCTATTGATGACGGTACCCATCGGAACCCCGGTCCATTTGCCGATGCAGGACCAGCCTTCGACGCAGTCATGCCGGGTGATCTGGGTTTTCGCGGGCATCGCCATGAGGTCGGCCAGAGACAGCGATTGCGGCTTGTCCACCAGCCCTGTCACCGCGAGCCGGTAATCTGCATAACCGCTTGATACGAGTGACAGATATTCCGGGCTGTCCGGGTCGGTGCTGCCATTCGGGCGCTGGCCCTGGCGAATGTCGGCTTCGGTAAACTCGGGTGCCAGGCTGTGCCCGCCACCCAGCAGGCGCTGGGCGCGATAGGTAAGCGGGGTCACGCTTTCGAAAATGCTGCGCGACACAGAATCCCGCGCGGCTGCCCCGTCGAATATCTTGCACCCCGACAGCGACAACGCCGCCCCGCCCAGCAAAAGTTTGCGACGATCAAGCATCTGATTTGCCCCCTTTGTCTGCATCAACCCGGTACCAGCCCGTGATGATGGATCGCAGTTCGTTGATCGGCCCGGCGGCCAGAATCATGATCATGTGAACGGCAAAGAAACCGATCAGCGCCACCATCATGATGAAATGGATCGTTCGCGCCGTCTGCCGACCGCCGAACAGATCGAGCAGCCATGGCGCCGTTGCGTTGAAACTGGGCGACATCGACAGGCCTGTCGCGATCATCACCGGGAAGGCCACGAACAGAACCGACGCGTAAGCCAGCTTTTGCAGCACGTTATAGTCGGCGGTATGATGGAACCGCAGACGCGCATGATCGGCAATGTCACGCGGCAGCCTGCGCAAATCCGCCATGTTCGGGATAAGGGTGCGCAAGTGGCCATTGAGCGCGCTGGCCACAAGCCAAATCGTTAAAGTCAGAACAAGCGCCCAGGCAAAGAAGAAATGGATGACACGGCCCAAGGCAAGACTGCGGTTCGAGGGGATTGTCAGTGCGGCAGGAAATCCGCGCGCTTCGTCACCTGAATAGCCAAGGATGCCGGTCGTATCGAATTCGGTTCCAAAAATCTGGGTATATCCCTGAACCTGTTCGCCGTTCTGCCGCGCACCGATGCGCAGGATCGCGTTGTCATATTCAAAGCCCGACTCGGCACCGACGTACAGTGTCGGATGGGCGTTGAAGATTTGCAGGCCGGTCAGCATCAGGAAAAACAGGCTGATGGCCCAGATCCAGTGGGTGATGCGCGTCCAGATGGACTGGCGGTAAATCAGTGGTCCGTCAGAGTGTGCCATTGGTGTCATGCCCCCGCATTTTCCGGCTGTCCTGATTGATACGTCCTGTCAGAACCGAAAGTTTCCCGGTCCGCTAAAGTATTCCTTGTCCCCGGCACATGTCGCGGGCACGACTAAGCCATAACAGAAAAAAGGCTCAATCCATGGAAATTGCGGCACTGAAATCACAAGAAGGCGTTTTGGTTTTTGAAACATTCACCGAAGAAACCGCCTTGAAGCTGGGTCTGACCCTTGCCGAGATCGCGCGCGACGGGGCGCTGCCCATTGTCATTGACATTCGCACGCCCGATCGCACGTTGTTCCATCTCGCGATGCCGGGGTCGGGGCCCAACAACGACAACTGGGCGCGACGTAAAAGCAATACGGCGCTGATGTTTCAGGAATCGTCCTTGCTCGTGGGCACCCGCCTGCGGGCAAAGCCCGAAACGCTGGAACGGCACGGGCTTGCCGCTGCGGACTATGCCGATGCGGGCGGTTCTTTTCCGATCCGCGTCAAGGGCGTCGGGGTGATTGGCGCGGTGACGGTGTCTGGCCTGCCGCAGGTCGAAGATCACGCGCTGGTGGTGCGCGCCCTGACGGCGATGCTGGGCTGACGCGCGGCGATGATTGCATTTCAGCCCTTCGCGGCTTATCTGAACCCCTGACCATCGGCGACCAAAGGCCTGCCTGCATGAACTGGATCAACAACTACGTTCGCCCGAAGATAAACTCGCTGTTTTCGCGGCGCGAAGTGCCCGAAAATCTTTGGACGAAATGCCCGGAATGCGGGACCATGCTGTTCCACCGGGAACTGGCGGATAACCTGAACGTTTGCACCAACTGCGATCACCACATGACGATCAGCCCACGGGAGCGGTTCACGGCTCTGTTCGACGGGGGGATATTCACCGAGGTGAAAGTGCCGGATGCAAAGCTGGACCCCCTGCATTTCCGGGATCAGAAGAAATACCCCGACCGGATCAAGGCCGCGCAAAAGGCGAGCGGCGAAAAGGATGCAATGCTGGTGGCGGAAGGCGAGGTGTGGCGGACGCCGATCATCGCGGCTGCGCAGGACTTCAGTTTCATGGCCGGGTCGATGGGCATGTATGTGGGCAACGCGATCATTGCTGCGGCGGAGCGGGCGGTGAAAACCAAACGCCCGCTGGTGCTGTTTTCGGCGTCAGGCGGGGCGCGGATGCAGGAGGGGATGTTGTCCCTGATGCAGATGCCGCGCACGACCGTGGCGGTGCAGATGCTGCGTGAGGCAGGGCTGCCGTATGTCGTGGTGCTGACGCA
>JANMDH010000544.1:0-3122 GCA_031376195.1 Gemmobacter sp.
TGGACCTCCCATGACCGCCCTCATCGCCGCCGCCTGGCGCACCCCGAACAAGCGCCCAAACGAGGCCATCCGCGCCTTGGAACCCCACGCCCTCGCTCCACCGCTGATCCGCGCATGTCGGGCAGGTCCCCGCATCAATCCCGGTCAGGTGAACAAGGTGACCCCGTCCCATGCCCCCCGCGCAGGTGGCAATCCCGACCGATCGCGCAGCCCTTTCGGCGGACCTCCCTTGACTGCCCGCCGCATCGCCGCACGGCACATCGCTGTCATGCCGCGAAATGGGGCCTCTCGCCCCTCGGGAACCCATGCCCTCGCTCCATGGCTGATCCGCGGCTGTCAGGCAGGTCCACGCATCGATCCCCAACAGCTGGACGAAGTGACCCCGTCCTATACCCCCCGCGCAGTTGGCAATGCCTGTCGGTCGGATGCGGGCATCCATCCCCCGCCAATGGAAGGGGTGACCCCGTCCCACGCCCCCCGCGCAGGGAAGCATCCCGCCCGATCTCGCAGCCCTCTCATGACCGCTCGCCGCATCGCCGCAAGGCGCATCGCTGTCATGCTGCGAAATGGGGTTTCCCGCGCCTCGGGAACCCAAGTCCCCCCCCGCCCTGCTGATCCGCGCCTGTCGGGCGGGTCCACGCATCAATCCCCGGCAGATGGACGAGGTGACCCCGTCCCATGCCCCCCGCACAGCTGGCAATCCCGCCCGATCTTGCAGCCCTTTCAGCGGCCCCCCCATGACCGCTGTCGTTACCCGACGGCGCGCCCCGACCAAGCGCCCAAACGAGGCCATCCGCGCCATGGAACCCCACGCCCTCGCTCCACCGCTGATCCGCGCCTGTCGGGCAGGTCCCCGCATCAATCCCGGTCAGGTGAACAAGGTGACCCCGTCCAATGTCGCCCGCACAGCTGCCAATCCTGCCCGCTTGCCAACCTTTTCGGCGGCCCTCCCATGACCGCCCACCGCATCGCCGCAAAGCGCACCGCTGTCATGCGCCAAAACGAGGCCTTGCGCGCCTTGGAACCCCACGCCCTCGCTCCACTGGTGATCCGCGCCTGTCGGGCGGGTAAAGGTATCAATCCCGAACAGATAGTCGAGGTAACCCCGTCCCATACCCCCCGCGCAGGTGCCAACCCCGCCCGCCTGCCAATCGTTTCGGCGGACCTCCCATGACGGCAGTCATCGCCGCAAGGCGTACCCCGACCATGTGCCACAGCGCGGCCTTCCGCGCCTTTGGAACCCGCGCCCTCACTCCACTGGCAATTCGCGCCTGTCGGGCGGATGCGGGTATCGGTCTGACCCAAGGCGACAAGGTGATCTTGTGCGATCCCGAAGGCTCCGATGGCCGTTCTGCCCGATCTTGCTGCCCGCGCCGCAGGCCTGTCACAACGGCCTTCGTCCTCGCCCCCCGCCCCCCGCCCCTGACGCTGCGTGGCGGCGCGTTCAAGGCTTTCGACGTTCATCGCCTCGCCGCTCCACCCATCCGCGCCTGTCTGGCAGATGCAGGAATTCCGCGGCTTCCGGGCGACAAGATATCCCCGTCCAACGCCCCCGGTACAGGCTGCAATTCCCTGCGCATGGCGCACCGCGCACGAGGCCGCCCATGACTGCCTTCCTCATCGCCGCCCGCCGCACCGCTGTCATGCCGCGGGGCGGGGCCTTCCGCGCCTTGGAAACCCACGCCCTCGCCGCCCCGGTGATCCGCGCCTGTCTGGCCGATGCGGGCCTCCATCCCGATCAGGTGGACGAGGTGATCCTGTCCAATGCCCTTGGTGCCGGCGGCAATCCCGCCCGCCTTGCGGCCCTCGCCGCAGGCCTGCCCGACCGCGTCGCCGGCCTTACCATTGATCGCCAATGCGCCGGCGGCCTTGACGCGATCCGCATCGCAACCGCGATGGTTTCATCCGGGCAGGCGCGGGTCGTTATCGCCGGGGGGGCCGAAAGCCATTCCCGCCGTCCCCTCCGCCTGCGCACCGATCCTGCGGGTGGCGACCCTGCCCCCTATGACCTACCCCCCTTTACCCCCTGGCCCCACCGCGACCCCGGTATGACCGAGGCTGCCGCCGCAATCGCCCATCGCCTTGGCATCACCCGCGAGGCGCAGGATCACTGGGCCATCGCCAGCCACGCCCGCGCCGTCGCCGCCCGCGACCGCCTTGCCCATGAAATCATAGGCCTCCCCCAAGGTGCCCGCGATCTCTTTACCCGCAATCTTACCCCCCGGATCGCCGCCCGTGCCCCGATCCTCGCAGGCACCATTACCACCGCCACCACCGCCGTCGCCGCCGATGCCGCCGCCTTTGTGATTGTCGCAGCCCCCGACATCGCCCGCCACGCCCCGCGCGCCCTGCGCATCCTGGCCACCGCCACCCTTGGGGCCCGTCCCGAAGATCCCGGCCTTGCCCCCATCCCTGCCATTGCCGCCGCCTTGGCACAGGCCCGCCTCACCCCCGAGGATCTTGAACGGTCCGAGGTCATGGAGGCTTATGCCGCCCAGGCCATCGCCTGCGTCGAGGGGGCCCAGCTTGATCCCGCCCACGTCAACCTGCACGGCGGCGCGCTTGCCCGTGGCCACCCCATCGGGGCCTCTGGTGCCATCCTCGCCGTCCGCCTGTTTCATGATCTGCAAAACGCCCCCGGCCTTGCCGCCATCGCAGCCGCCGGGGGCATCGCATCAGCCCTGATCGTGCAGGCCTAGGCCCGCGACAAAAGCGCGTCCGGCCGCATCCGCGCCAAGGCCTGCGTCATGAATGCGCACAGAACCACCTTGATCGCGTCCCCCGGCAGATACGCAATCGCGATCTGCGCGGCTTCTCCCACCGTTTTCCCCAGCATCACCGACAGCCCCGCGATTCCGAACACATACAGAACCCCGATGCCCCCGATCACTGCCCCGACCCCCGCCGCCCAAACCACCGGCAACGTCGACCGTTCCATCACCCAGCCGGCCCCAAACGCCGCCACCGGGGACCCGCTCAGGAACCCCGCCGACCCGCTCGCGAACACCCCCAGTCCCCCGGGGCCCCCCGGCCGGAGGGGGGGGCCCCCCGCCACCCGGCGCGGGGACAGGAGGGCGGGGGCGGCCCCCCGGGGGGGCCCCGGCGCCGTCCCGCCCCGCCGG
>JANMDH010000096.1:0-6555 GCA_031376195.1 Gemmobacter sp.
GGCGGCCATCATTACCGTATCAGCATCGCCGGCCGCCACCGGATAGCTGATTTCCCCAACGCGATCAAAGCTGTGCGAGACGGAACCGGTCGTCCCCAGATTGCCGCCGCACTTGGTGAAATAGCTGCGCACGTTGCTGGCGGTGCGGTTCAGGTTGTCGGTCAGCGCCTCGACAATGATCGCAATTCCGTTGACGCCGTACCCTTCATAGCGGATTTCCGTGTAATCTGCAGCGTCCCCTCCGACCGACTTTTTGATCGCGCGATCAATGACATCCTTGGGCATCGACACGGCTTTGGCCGCCTTCACCGCAAGGCGCAGACGCGGGTTCTTGTCGGGATCAGGCTCGCCCATCTTGGCTGCAACCGTGATTTCCTTGGACAGCTTGGAAAACGCTTTGGCCCGCAGTTTATCCTGCTTGCCCTTGCGATGCTGAATGTTCGCCCACTTGGAATGGCCTGCCATAAACCCGGTCCCCTATCGGTATTTTTCTTGCCTATATACGGGCCACACAGCCCCCCGCAACCCCGGCCCTTACAGCGGGTAAACCAACGGGATCACAACCGCCGCCACCACACCCATCAGGATGTTCAGCGGGATTCCGATCTTCATGAAATCGCTGAACCGATACCCCCCCGGTCCGTAAACCAGCAGGTTGCACTGATACCCGATCGGCGTCGCGAACCCGAAAGACGCCCCCAGCATCACAGCGATCAGCAATCCTCGCGGATCCAGACCCAGCGATTGCGCCAAGCCAATCGCCACAGGCGTCACCACCACGGCCACGGCATTGTTCGACAACAATTCCGTCAGGAACGAGGTCAGCGCATAGACGCAGAACACCAAAAGCCAGGGCTGCATGTCGATCAGCCAAGGCTCGGCATATCCCACCATCATTTCGACCGCGCCGGAATGTTCCAGACCCTGCCCCACTGCGATCATCCCGAACAACATCGCCAAAAGCCGCCCGTCAATATTGGCAAACGCTTCGTCCGCGTCGATGCAGCGGGTCAACAGAACCACGGCCACCCCAAGGAACGCAAGGATTTCAATCGGCGCAATGTCCAGCGCCGACAGAACAATAACCATCACCAAAGTGCCCGCAACGATGGGCGCGCGCCCCCTGCGAAACGCCCGTTCGGTTGGATGCGAAACGTCCACCAGTTCCATGTCGGATGCCAGGCGTTGAATATCCGCCGCAGCCCCCTCCAGCAACAGTGTATCACCCACCTGGACCACCAGATCATCCAACTGCCGGCCGATGTTCTGATTTCGCCGGTGCACCGCCAGCGGATAGACCCCGTATCGCCGCCGCAAACGCATTGATCCCAGACTGCGCCCGATCATCTGACAACCCGGCGTGATCAGTACCTCTACCGTTGTCGTCTGCACGGACGACAGCTTGTCCACCAGTTTCACATCTTTTTGCTGCTGCAGGGCCAGAACCTCGCTCATCGGGGTCCGCAAGACCACCCGGTCCCCTGCGTCAAGCACAACCACGCTCAAATCGCGCCGCAGGCTGGCATCGCCCCGCAGAACGTCGATCACCCGCATGCTGTCACGTTTGAACAGCGCCACTTCCTCGATCCTTTGTCCGATCAGGGTACTGCCTTCTGGTACGGCCACTTCAGTAAAGAATTTCATCTTCGACCGTTCTGTCAGCATCGCACTCATCGACACCCGGTCTGGCAGGACGCGCGGCCCCACGATCCCCAGATACAAAAGCCCCACCGCCGCGCAGGCAAGCCCGACGGGTGTCATCTCGAAGATGGAAAACGGCTCCAGCCCGGCCTGCCGCGCCACGCCGTCCACAACCAGGTTGGTCGATGTTCCGACCAAAGTGATCGTGCCCCCCAGTATCGACAGATAAGATAGCGGGATCAGAATCCTGGACGGTGCCATCTTCATCTGTGCGGCCAGTCTTATGAACACCGGCAGGAAAACCACGACAATCGGCGTGTTGTTCACAAACGCCGAAAGCGCCACAATCCCGACACCCAACACCGCAAGCGTGATCGCAGGCCGCGCCGTCACATGCCGCGTCGCCAGTTGCGTGATCGCATCCAAAGTGCCCGTCCGCACCAGCGCGCCCACGATCACGAACATCAGGGCAATCGTCCAAGGTGCATTGTTCGACAAAACATCCGTCGCCTCGTCCATCGGCAAAATGCCAAGGATCAGCATCAACGCAGCCCCGCCGATCGCCGTCACTTCCACCGGGAAGGTTTCCCGCACGAACAACACCAGCATCACAACCAGAATGCCAATCGCCGCGTAGGCCTGCATTGCTGCGGGCATTTCAAAGCCGAACATCACGTCCCCTGTGATTGTTTCGCATCGCGCCTGTCTAGCGGGCTTTGCGCGGCTGTCAAACCACCAGCGGCGTTTTCTCGCGTGGTTTGACCAAAGTCAGCCCCACCATCATCACCGCCAACGCCGCCCAGACCCATGGCGAAAACCGTTCGCCCAACAGGACCATCGCCCAGATGACCCCCGTACCCGTCACGATATAGCTGGTCTGCGACGCGAAAACCGCCCCCACCTTGGCCGCCAGCCAGACATAACTTGCATAGGCAAAGCAATGGATGGTCGAAGATGCGATCAGCGCCCATTCCGCCTTTGTCCAAGGCAGTGTCGGGTCGATGAACTGGCCCGTCCCCAGCGCCAGCGGCAGGCTGATCACCGCCCCGATGGCCGATGCCAGAAACATCGCCTGCACCGCATCCATGCCTGCCGTCCCGAACCGCGCCACGTAATTGCTTTCAAAAGCATAAAACAGCGGCCCGATCAGCGCGACAGGCAAATAAGCCGCCATCGCCGCGTCAGGCAATGCCCCTGCCGGCGCGGCGATCAGGATCACGCCCAAAAGGCCGCACAATAGCCCGAAAAGCCGCGTCAGGCTGAACCTGTCCGTGCCCAGCATCAGGGCGATTGGCAAGGCGATCAGGGGAATTGTCGAAATCAGAATCGACATGACCCCTGCAGGCAAATGGGCCACGGAATAATAGAATGTGGAATTCGGAATGATCGTCCCGATCAGGGCGATCAGAACGGCAAACCACAGCGTGCCCCGGTTGATCGGCACCGACTTGCGCTGGATCAGCAGCAGACTGCCCAGCACAATCGCCCCGATCACCAACTGCCAGAAGATCAGCCCGAAATGCTGATGCCCGGTCGACACGGCGATCTTGCCCAAGGGCTGCGTCGATCCCCAACCGATGCCCATCAGCACCAGCACCAGCAGATAAACCCACCGCTGCCTCATGGCCGCGACTCGGCCAGACGCCCGCCGATGCGAATGGGGACGACACGGGTCGCCTTGCCCGTCTTGTCGTCGGTTTCCACATAAACACCCGACAGGGTGGCAGGCCCGTTCGCGGGCTCGAACCGGCCCTTGGCCATGCCAGTAATGAACCGCCGCAGGGGTTCCGCCTTGTCCATCCCGATCACGGAATCATAATCCCCACACATGCCCGCATCGGTCAGATAGGCCGTCCCACCGCCCAGAATCTGCGCATCCCCCGTCGGCACATGCGTATGTGTGCCCACCACCAGCGATGCCCGCCCATCGCACCAATGCCCCATTGCCATCTTTTCGGATGTCGCTTCGGCGTGGATGTCCACCATCACCGCCTGCGCCTGACCGCCAAGCGGATAGGTTTTCAGAACCGCATCAACCGCAGAAAACGGGTCATCAAAGGGCCGCTTCATGAAGACCTGGCCCAAGGCCTGCACCACCAGAACCTTGCGCCCCCCCCGCGCCTCAAACAGCCGCGCGCCTTTGCCCGGCGCGCCCTTCGCGTAATTCAGCGGGCGAATGATCCGGGGTTCGCTCTCGATGAAAGTCAGCATGTCCTTCTGGTCGAACGCATGGTCGCCCAGCGTGATGCAATCCGCCCCCGCCGCCAGCACAGCGCGCGCATGATCAGGCGTCAGTCCCATGCCCGACGACGCATTTTCGCCGTTCACAACGACGAAATCCAATCCCCATTCGGTGCGCAGACCCGGCAGCCGTTCCGCCACCACAGCACGCCCCGCGCGCCCCATCACATCACCAAGGAACAGGAGTTTCATGGCTATGGAATAGGCGGGCCATCTGGGGCGCGCAAGGGCATTTGGATGGAAAACAGCTTGCCGCAAAAGCCATCAGACGGCCGCTTTCCCTTGACCCGCCCTCGCCCTATCTTACCGTCATGACCACCCTTCCCGCCCCCCTGGACCAATGGTTCGCCGCCCAAGGCTGGACCTTGCACCCGCATCAGCGGGATATGCTGGCCCGCGCCGATAATCCCGCCACCCTGCTGATCGCCCCCACCGGCGGCGGCAAGACACTTGCCGGATTCCTGCCAACACTTGCCGAATTGGGCCCCAATCCCCCTCGCGGCTTGCACACCCTCTACATTTCCCCGCTAAAGGCCCTCGCCGCCGATATCCGCCGCAACCTGCGCCGCCCGGTCGAAGGCGCGGGACTGAACATCCGGATTGAGGATCGCACCGGCGACACCACCTATACCCAGCGCCGCAAACAGCGCGCCGATCCGCCCCATATCCTGCTAACCACTCCGGAATCCCTCGGCCTTCTGCTCAGCTACGAAGACGCCCCCCGCATCTTCGCCGGCCTGCAACGCGTCATCGTCGATGAAATCCACGCCCTCGCCGATTCCAAACGCGGCGATCAGCTCATGCTCTGTCTTGCCCGCCTTGCCACCCTCGCCCCCGGCCTGCGCCGTGTCGGCCTGTCCGCCACAGTCGAGGATCCCCCCGCCCTTGCCCGCTTCCTGCACCCCCAGGGCTGCCCGATCCTGACCGCTGATCCCGGCCCTGATCCTGACATCTCCATGCTGCTGACAGACGCCCCCCCGCCATGGTCGGGCGGCGGCGGGCGCTATGCCATCCCCGCAATCCTCGATCAGGTCCGTCAGCACAAAACCTCCCTCATCTTCCACAACACCCGCGCCCAGGCCGAACTGTTCTTCCGTGATCTCTGGCTTGCCAACACCGACAGCCTGCCCATCGCCATCCACCACGGCAGCCTTGCCCGCGAACAGCGCGAACGGGTTGAAGCAGCGATGACCGCAGGCCAGTTGCGCGCCGTCGTCTGCACCGGCACGCTCGACCTTGGCATCGATTGGGGCGATGTCGATCTGGTCATTCAGGTCGGCGCGCCCAAGAACGTCAAACGACTGGTGCAGCGGATCGGTCGCGCCAACCACCGCTATAACGCGCCCTCCAAGGCACTGCTGATCCCCGCCAACCGCTTTGAAGTCGTCGAATGCCAAGCCGCCCTTGGGGCCGTCCGCGATCACCAGCTTGACGGCGAACCCCGTGGCCCCGGCCCCCGCGATGTGCTGTGCCAGCACATCCTTGCCACCGCCTGCGCCGGGCCGTTCACCGCCGACACCCTGTATGCAGAGGTGATCACCGCAGGCCCCTATGCCGCCCTGAGCCGTCCCCAATTCGATGCCTGTCTCGATTTCGTGGCCACCGGCGGCTATGCCCTGCGCGCCTATGACCGCTGGCAACGCCTGATCCTGCGCGGCAATGAATGGCACCTGCGCGACCCCCGCGCCGCCGCCGTGATCCGCCAGAACCTTGGTACCATCATCGGCACCGAAACCCTCAAAGTCCGGCTCAAGGGACGGACGGGAATGCCCTTGGGCGAGATTGAAGAAGGTTTCGCCGCCACCCTGACCCCCGGTGACACCTTCCTGATCGGTGGTCAGGTCGTGCGCTATGAAGGGTTAAGCGAACTGACGGTCGAGGTATCCCGCGCGCCGGGCCGTGACCCCAAGGTTGCCGTGTTCAACGGCACCAAATTTGCCACCTCAACCCTGCTGACCCAGCGAATCTTGGATATTTTCACCAGTAAGAATTGGGAAGGCCTGCCCGCCCACACCGCCCATTGGCTTGACCTGCAGATGCAGGTATCGCGCCTACCCGACGCCCAACGCCTGTTCGTCGAAAGCTTTCCGTACGAGGCGCGCGAACACCTCTGCGTCTATGGCTTCGCGGGGCGTAACGCCCAACAAACCCTCGGCCTGCTGCTGACCAAACGCATGGAGGAAGAAGGTCTCGCCCCCCTTGGCTTTGTCGCTAATGACTATGCCACCCTGATCTGGGGCCTTGATCCCGTCACCGAACAGGGCAGCCTGTTCGATCTGGCAAAGATGCGCGACGGGCTGGAAGGCTGGCTTGCGGGAAATGCCGTGATGAAACGCGGCTTTCGGCACGTCGCCATCATCGCGGGCCTGATCGAGCGGAACCATCAGGGCCGCCGCAAGACGGGCCGTCAGGCGACATTTTCGTCCGACATCCTGTACGACACGCTGCTGAAATACGACCCCGATCATCTGCTGCTTCAGGTCACACGAGAGGAGGCGATGCGCGGCATGGTCGATTTCGGGCGGATCGAAGACATGTTTTCCCGTATTCAGGGCCGGGTTGATCTGGTCCGGCTGGACCGCGTCACGCCACTGGCCGCCCCGATGTTTCTGGAAATGGGCAAGGTGCCCGTACAGGGCGACGGGCGCGAACGCCTGCTGGTCTCTGCCGCCG
>JANMDH010000283.1:0-6947 GCA_031376195.1 Gemmobacter sp.
TGAAAGCCCGACCACAAGCCTAAGAGGATCACGGCGTACAGGCACATGCGGTTAAAGTCTACCACCCACCACAGGTTGCGAACATCGTGATTCCAGCCATCTTGAAGCGCTACAAATATGTTCCCGTCGTCAATCTAGCCATCGCCCAGAAGGGAGATCATGCGTCCGGTGGGGCGGCCCTGCATCCAGCCATGGGCGGTGACATAATCCTGCACGAGCGACGAAAACAGCGTCTGGGCCACGCCAAGGCCGACCGATCCGGTTGAAAAGTCCACATCATCGACGTCCTTGGTGCGGGACGGATAGCTTTGCGCGCCGCCGAAGCCGCGAAAGTTCTGCAGTTTTTCGAGGGTCTGTCCGCCGGCAAGATACTGGATGGCGTGAAACACGGGGGCAGCATGAGGTTTGACGGCGATGCGGTCCTGCGGGCGCAGGGCGTGGAAATAGAGGGCGGTCAGGATGGTTGTCATCGAGGCGCTGGAGGCCTGATGCCCGCCGACCTTGACATCCGTTTCGCCAGCCGTGCGCAGGTGATTGGCGTGGTGGATCATCCACGACGACAGCCACAAAAGACGGTGTTCAAGGGCTGCGAGGGCGGTCATGGCGGGACTTTCTTTATCGAAGAATTGGTATTTCAGGGGCCTGTGCGGGGCCGATGATCTGGCGAATCTCGTCGGCGACTGAATCGATGATGGCATGGATCGCGGTTTCTGCCGCATCGGGATCGGCTGCGGTGATCGCATCGCTGAGGTGGCGGTGCATGGGAAAGGACGCAAGGCCAAAGGCGTTGCGGCTGAACGGGGATTCGTTCGAACGTTCAAACGCGTGATCAAGATGGACCAGCAGTTGCCCGAACATCGGGTTTCCCGTCGCGTCGCTGATGGCCCCGTGAAACGCCCAATCCGCCTGTCGGTAGGGCAGGCCTGCGTCGACGACGCCCAGCAGAATGTCGCACAAGGCCGCGATGTTGTGCCGTTGCGCCGCCGTGGCGGATTGCGCCGCGCGGCGGACGGTGCCGGTTTCCAGAACGCGACGTACATCCAGCAGGCGCAAAAGCGCCTCGCCCTCCAGCCGGATCAGGGTGGGAAGGGGGCCGTGCGAGGCAAGCACGCGGGCAGTCAGATAGGTGCCGTCGCCCCGCCTGCGCCGGATGATGCCCAGACCTTCCCAGCGGTTCATCGCCTCGCGGATGGTGGAGCGGCCGACACCAAGGGCGGTGGCAAGGGCCACTTCGGGGGGCAGGCGGTCGCCGATGCCAAGACCCGCGGACGCGATCATCGCGACAAGCGCATCCTGCACGGCGACGCCCTTGGAAGGGGTCTGGAGCGGGGCGAGATAGTCGAGCGCGGGGTCAGGCTTCATGAGGCGGACCTGTGCATCTGCGGCAGCAGCGTGGCGAGGGCGTCGATCAGGTGATCCATCTGGCGGGCGGTATTGTAGCCCTGCACGGAGACGCGGACAATCGTGCGGTCGTTCCAGGTGTAGCAGGGAATTTCGATGCCGTAGTCGTCCAGCAGTGCTGTTTTCAGGGCCATGGGATCGCAGGCGGGCACCGGCATGGCGACCATCTGGGGGGCACAGAATTCCGGGCTGGACAGGGCGGGAAGGCCGGTCAGGGCGGCCACGCGGGTGGCGGTTTCCTGCGCCAGAAGGCGGCACTGCGCGGCGATGGTGGGCCAGTCATGCTGTGTGCGGAAGGCGATTGCGTCGGGCACAGTCAACCAGGCGGAGGGATCGCGGGTGCCCTGCATTTCCAGCCCGTCGATGAAGGGGGTGTTGCCGAACACGCCGACGGTTCCGGGCGCGGCGGCGTCTGGGGTCCAGCCATGGCTGATGACCAGCGGGTTGATCCCGGATTGCAATTCAGGGCGGACATAAAGAAACGCCGATCCTTTTGGGGCCATCAGCCATTTATGACAATTGCCCGCGTAGCAATCGGCATCAAGGGCGGCAAGGTTCAGCGGGATATGTCCGGGGGTGTGCGCGCCGTCGATGACGGTCAGGATGCCGCGCGCGCGGGCCTCGGCCACGATGGGCGCGATGGGGAAGACGAGGGCGGTGGCGGAGGTGATATGGCTGAGGAACAGCACTTTGGTGCGGGGGGTGATTGCGGCCATCAGCGCATCGGTGAAGGCCCGCGCATCGGTGAGGGGCAAGGGGATAGTGACGGGCACCACGACGGCCCCGCTGCGGCGGGCAACGTAGGCCCATGTCTTGTCGAGGGCGGCATATTCGTGGTCGGTGGTCAGAATCTCATCGCCGGGGTGCAGCGTCAGCGACTGTGCGACGATGTTCAGTCCTTCGGTGGCGTTGGTCAGCCCGACAATGCTGTCGGCATCGACGCCGAGTTCACCGGCCATCGCCATTCGGGCATCGCGCATCCAGCCGGAGAGGCCGCGGGAGGGGTCGAGAAATGCCACCGGCTGACGTTCCAGGCGCGTCTGCCAGGCCTGATACGCCTCAAACACCGGGCGGGGGCAGGCGCCGTAGGAGCCGTGGTTCAGGAACGTGACGCCGGGGTCGAGCAGGAAGAGAGAGCCTAGATTATCCGTCATTCAACGCCCCTTTAGCGTGGGATCAAGGGCGTCGCGCAATCCGTCGCCGAACAGGGTTGTGGCAAGCACCGTAATGGCAAGGGCCGCCGTGGGAAAGACGGCGAGATGCCAGTAGAAGTACATGAAATTCATGCCCGTGTTGATCATCTGCCCCCAACTGGGCGTGGGGGGCGGCACGCCAATGCCAAGGAAGGAAAGCGACGCCTCCAGCATCATGGCGAGGGGAATGGCCAGCACAAAGCCGACGATGATGGGCGAGACGGAGTTGGGGATGAGGTGACGGCGGATGATGTAGCCGGGGGTGGCGCCCAGCGCCTGTGCGGCGCGGACGAATTCCTTTTCCTTGAAGGCCCTGACCTGGGCACGCACCAGAAGGCAGACCTGCACCCAACCGAACAGGGCGGCGATCAGCACAATGGTGAAAAAGCCGCCACGGGTAAGCGCGCCGAGCAGCATGGCGGCAAGCAGGGGGGGGACGACGGAAAACAGTTCAATCAGGCGCATGACCAGCCAATCGGCCCAGCCGCCATAGTAGCCTGCGATGGCCCCCAGGGGGATTCCGATCAGCACGGAAAAGGCTGCGGCGGTAAAGCCAATGGTCAGCGAGACGCGTGCGCCATAGACGATGCGGGTAAAGAAGTCGCGGCCCAGATCATCGACGCCGAACCAGAAGTCGCGCGAGGGGAAAGCAAGGGCCTGGGTGAGGAATGCCTGATCAGAGGGGGCGGTTCTGGTGATCAGGGGCGCAAAAATCGCCATCAGCATCAGCAACAGCAGCACACCGCCAGCCGCGACGGCGGCCTTGTTCGCGGCAAAGCGGGCCCAGGCAAAATAGAGCGGGCTGCGCTGGGGCGGGTGGGTGAGGGTGGCGGTCATCTTTTGCCATCCCCAAAGCGGATGCGCGGATTGAGCAGCGCATAAAGGATGTCGGACACGAGATAGGACAGGCAGAACAGCAAGGTGATCAGCAGCATCAGCGCCATTTCGAGCCGGTAGTCGCGCAGTTCGATGGAGGAGACGAAATAGGCCCCGAGGCCCGGCACGCGGAACATCGCCTCGACAAAGATCGATCCTGTGGCGGTACCGATGAACATCGGCAGAAAGACGGTGACCATGGGCAGGGCGGCGTTGCGCAGGACGTGCTGAAAGATGATGCGGCGTTCGGACAGGCCCTTGGCGCGCAGGACGGTGACGAAGGGTTTGTTCAGCACATCCAGCATGGCCGACCGGGTATAGCGGGCGTAGGTCGCCATCGGGATTGTGGCATAGGCGATCACGGGCAGGATCCAGCTGTTGGGCTTGCCCCAGCCGCTGGCAGGCAGCCAGTTCAGCCAGACGGCAAAGACAAGGATCAGCATCATGGAGGTGACAAAGACGGGTATGGTGAGGCCAAGGGTGGCGAAGGCGGAGGCGAGGTAATCGACCCAGGTATTGCGGTTGAGGGCTGCAGCCATGCCGAGCAGGATGCCCAAGGGTGCCCCGATGACAACGCCCAAGCCCCCGAGCAGCAGGCTGGGGGGCCAGGCGCGGGCCAGCAGGTCCAACACGGTTTCGCCGGGGCTTTGAAACGGGATGCCGAAATCGAACTGCATGACCCCCGCCATATAGCTGAAATATTGCACATAAAGCGGGCGGTCGAGGCCGAGGCTGGCGTTCAGCTTGGCCTTGACGGCGTCCGAGACGGGCATGTCATTGCCGTCGAACGGCCCACCGGGGACGGCATGCATCATCAGGAAGATGATGACCGAGACGATGAAGAAGGTGAGCATGATCGAGGCGAGGCGACCGAGGATATATCGGATCATGTGACAATAGCCTCCACCAGATGGTCCATGGCGACGGACACCAGTTGCGGGGCCGTGCCGGGGGTGGCGGGTGCGGCTAGGTCGGCGGCCGCGAGATGGGGCATGCCTGCGGCAAGGTCGTCGCGCGACAGGAAGGTGCGGGTGCGGCGCAGGCGCGGGTTCAGGACCGGGATCGCATCCAGCAGGGACCGGGTGTAGGGGTGGCGCGCATCGGTGAAGAGCGCCTCGGTTGCGGCGTGTTCGACGACGCGCCCGTTGAACATCACGGCCACCCTGTCGGTCAGGGAGCGGACAACGGACAAGTCATGGCTGATGAACAGGATGGACAGGCCCATTTCGGCCTGCAAATCCAGCAGCAGGTTGATGATCTGCGCCTTGACCGACACATCGAGCGCCGACGTAGGCTCATCCGCGACCAGCACCGATGGCCGCAGGATCAGGGCGCGGGCGATGGCGACACGCTGGCGCTGACCGCCAGATAATTCGTGCGGATAGCGGCTGCCATAGCTGCGGTCCAGCCCGACACGCTGCAGCCAGCCGAGCGCCTGATCGGTTTGGTCGGCGGGGGTGCCGATCCGGTGGATATGCAGGGGTTCGGCCACGATGCGGCCGAGCGTCATCATCGGGTCAAGCGCGGAATAGCTGTCCTGGAACACCACCTGCATCTTGCGGCGGTAGGGTTTCAGGGCAGCATGATCCATCGCGGTGATGTCGGTGCCGTCCACGAGAATCTGCCCTGAGGTCGGTTCCAGCAGCCGCATCGCCATCATGCCAGTGGTGGTCTTGCCCGACCCGGATTCGCCCACGAGGCCCAGAATGGCGTTGCGGGGCAAGGTCAGCGAGACGTTCTGCACGGCACGGTGATCGGTATAGGTCGTGCGCCAGCGGCCGCGTTGGGGCAGGGCAAAGGTCTTGCTGATGGCGCGCAGTTCCAGCGCGGGGGATTGGGAGGCTGGAGACTGGGGGGCGGGGGTCATTGCAGTCTCCAGCAGGCGGCATGGCGGGCGGGGGCGATGGCGGTGAAGCCGGGCGTGTCGCTGGCACATTTCGCATCGGCAAGGTCACAGCGCGGGTGGAACGGGCAACCCGTGGGCGGATTGGCCGGGTTGGGGGATGCGCCCCTGATTTCGATCAGTCGTTGGCGGCCCGCTGTCTGGCCGGGCATGGATTGCAAGAGCGCGCGGGTGTAGGGATGGGCGGGGGCGTCGAAGATGTCTTGCACCGGCCCTTCCTCCATCACGCGGCCGGCGTACATCACGACCACCCTGTCCACCGTTTCGGCCACGACGCCTAGGTCATGCGTGACCATGATCAGGCCCATGCCGAATTCGGCCTGCAAATCCTTGATCAGGTGCAATATCTGCGCCTGTATCGTCACGTCCAGTGCGGTTGTCGGTTCATCCGCGAACAGGATTTGCGGGCGACAGGACAGGGCCATGGCGATCATCGCGCGTTGCAGCATGCCGCCGGACAGCTGGTGTGGATAGCTGTCGAGCACGCCTTGCACATTCTTGATTTCCACGCGGGCCAGCAGGGCCGCTGCCTCAATTCGTGCGGCGGATTTCGAGGCAGAGCGGTGTGCGCGGATCGTCTCAATGATCTGGTGGGCGATGGTGAAAACCGGATCAAAGGCTGTCATCGGATCCTGAAAGATCATCGCGGCAACCCGGCCCCGCATGGCGGCCACGTCGCGCTTGTTTGCGGCGCGCATGTCGGTGCATGCCAGCATCAGCCTGTCAGCGGTAATGCGCGCGGGCGGTTCGCGCAAAAGCCGCAGAACGGCCATGCAGGTCACCGATTTGCCCGAGCCGGATTCGCCAACGATGCCAAGGCTTTCGCCGGGGTTCAGATGCAGTGACAGGCCGCGAACGGCCTGCACGATGCCGTCATGCTGGGCGAAGCTGACGTTCAGGTTTTCGATGTCGACCAGCCGCATGCGCCGCCCCTGCATTCCGGATAGAAAAATGCGCCCCCCCCAAGGTCGGGGTGGGGCGCGGGGACGCGTTACTTCGTGATATGCGTGTAGAAGTACAGACCCAACTGGCGCAGGGGTGTAAAGCCCAGCGTGTTGGGTTCCGTCGCCTCGCCCTTCAGATCCTTGCTGACCACGGTCACGGTGATCGGATGGACCAGCGGGATGAAGGACGCGTTGTCGATCAGCACCTGTTCGGCCTGCTGATAGAGGGCGGCGCGGTCTTCCCAGACCTTGCCTGCATCGGCGGCGGCGACAAGATCGTCATAGGCCTTGATCTTGTGATCGTGACGCCCGCCGTTGAAGAAGATACCGTAAAAGTTGGACGGATCGATGTAGTCATATTCATAGGGGGCGAGGAAAAGGTTATTCTTCTTTTCCAGCATCCCCACCATCCATTCCTTTTGCGGCAGGATCTTGATGTTCATCGTGATGCCAAGCGTGTCTTTGAACTGTGCTTGCAGATATTGCAGCATCGGGGCGCTGATAGCACCGTTATAGCCGCCCTGATCGCGGTACCAGATTTCCACCTCGGGGAAGCCTTTGCCATCGGGGTAGCCTGCTTTGGCAAGAAATTCCTTGGCTTTCGCGGGGTCATAAACGGCTTGTGACGTG